>JAZLHR010000039.1:0-23499 GCA_045616945.1 Lachnospiraceae bacterium
TTGCGGCTGACGTTAAAGAGGGGCAAAGAAGGCTCTCACGGCTGACGTTAGAAAAGGGGTGGAGCAGGGGCGGTGTTTGCGGCTGACGTTAAAGAGGGGCAAAGAAGGCTCTCACGGCTGACGTTAGAAAAGGGGTGGAGCAGGGGCGGTGTTTGCAGCTGACAAAGAAAAAAGAACGTATTTATAGTCGACACCTTCGGCTGACGAACCTCTGCGGTTTGTGATCTCTTGCAGCTGCGCAGATGCAACAAAAAAGGCCCCCTCAGGGTCCTCTTCGGAGCGGAGGAGAAGGGATTTGAACCCTTGCGCCGCTATTAACGACCTACTCCCTTTCCAGGCGAGCCCCTTCGGCCAGCTTGGGTACTTCTCCAAAGTAAAATAAGAACTATTCTGTTTTGCCCCTCTCGCGGAGGGAAGAGCGGAGAAGGTGGGATTCGAACCCACGGTCCCTTTCGGAACGCCGGTTTTCAAGACCGGGACCATAAACCACTCGGACACCTCTCCATTTGCAAGGCGCAAGGCGTATTGTATATGCCCTGCGCCTTATTGTCAAGCTTTTTTTTGCATTATTTCAACTTTGATGCCCAAAAGCAGCCCTAAAAACGGTTTTCCCTCAGGCAGACTCCCCCGGGACATTTCATTCAAATACCGAAATATGCGGCAGCATTCCGGAAGCTGATGTCCCGCACAACTTCTCCCACGGTTTCATAATCACCGGTAAGCTGCCCCTGCTCCATCATCGTTCCCAGATAATTACATAATATCCGGCGGAAATAATGATGGCGCGGGTAAGAAAGGAAGGAACGGCTGTCTGTCAGCATCCCGATAAAGGAACCGAGATGCCCCACCGCAGCAAGATCCTTCAGCTGCTTCTCGATGCCCTCTTTCTGATCCAGGAACCACCAGGCCGGGCCGTACTGCATCTTGCCCTTCGCCTCATCCGTCTGGAAATCGCCGATCAGAGAGCACAGTTCCATGTTCATTTTAGGGTTCAGATTGAACAGGATCACGCAGGGCAGGCAGTTTTCGCTGTCCAGCTTATCAAACAGCTCCGCGAGCGCCCCCGTGCTTTCCTTTTCGGAAATACTGTCGAACCCGGTATCCGGACCCACGCTCCGGAACATCCGGCTGTTTTTGTTGCGGGTGACGCCGAAATGCAGCTCGGAGCGAATGCCCTTTTGGCCGTAAAGCTTCAAAAGCGCATAGGTCATATATCCCTTGTAAAGATCCGTTTCTGCCTGCGTCGGCTCCACACCGCCGAGTTTCGCCGCAAAAACGGCTGCGGCAGTTTCTTTCGAAGCAGGCTTGCAGATATATTCCAGACCGAGATCACTGGCTTTGCAGCCGACCCGGATAAACGCATCCAGCCGCTGCTCCAATGCCGCCAGCAGGTCGTCCAGATTCTTGATCGGCCCTTCAGCAGCCGCCGCCAACTTTTCGACAAAACCGATAAAACCGGGCGCTTCTATATGCAGGAACTTGTCTGTCCGGAACGCAGGCGCCACCTGAAACGCATAGTGCTTCTCTTTGATCTTCTCGAACACCGAAAGATCGTCAAAGGCCTCGTTCGTGGTAAATACGCAGGCCACGCCGGAGCCCTCCATCAAGCTCTGCGGCGTAACAGAATGTTCCCGGATATAGCGATTGCACTGCGCCCAGATCGCATCGGCATTTTTCTCGTTGATCTCCAGCGTGCAGCCGAAATATGTTTCCAGTTCCACCTGCGACCAATGATACAAAGGATTCCCGAACGCCGTCCCGAGCGCCTTGCAGTAGGCGCGGAATTTTTCTTCATGGGAAGCATCGCCGGTGATCAGCCGCTCCGACACGCCGGCATTGCGCATCATTCTCCACTTGTAATGGTCCCCGGAAAGCCAGATCTCGAACAGGTCCTCAAACGGCTTGTTCTGCAGGATCTCTTTTTCGGACAAATGGCAATGATAGTCGAAAATCGGCATATTTTTTGCATAATCAAAGTACAGTTTTCTTGCCGCGGCATTGTCCAACAGAAAATTTTCGCTGATATAACTCATGATCTCCTCCTGTGTTAAATCCGTATTTACAGGGAACTGAATGTTGAAAAGATAGAATCAAAGCTTTCCATCCCGGGGAAAGGGAATTCAAAATCTTCTATAGGGAGGGGCCCCATTCCGGTTTTGATCAAATAATAGACTCCGATGGATTCCAGGATACCGACGATCAGAAATACGATACTGATGACCAGCGCCACGACCGCAAGAGTATGGCTTTTCTTGGATTTCAGACCGATGGCGGAAAAAACGACGCCCATTATCTCCAGCACAATAATCACAAAAGGAATACAGCAGCAGGAAAATGCACCGAGGATGCTGACCACCAGACCTGCAATAGCCCAGGCTTCCTTGGGGTCCTTCTCCTCCGGCGCAGCCGCCGGACGTCCCTGCGGATAGCCGCCCTGCTGCCCGTAAGCAGATCCGTTATACTGCCCGTAAGGAGAGCTGTTATATCCGCCGTACTGCCCGCCGGATACATTCTGACTTCCGCCGGCATTCGCGTTCTGCGCCCCGTCCGCGGCATTTGCATTTTCCTCCGGCGCAGGGATATCCGCACCGCAGATCGGGCATTTTTTCGTCCCGTCAGCCAATAACTGACCGCAATTATGACAATACATACCGCACCTCCGAATTCAAAAACCGCCGTTTCCGCGGAAAAACGGGACGGCCGGCCGGTCATCTGACCGCCGGAAGCCCTCCGGGGAAACATGCGGTTTCAGTATACAATATGCAGCACTCTCTCACAATCCATAATAGGATGTTTTTCTTGCAAATCGGGTCTATTTTTCCCCCGCATCCGCATAAGCGTCCTGCATATCGGCCAGGACGCTCTGACGGCTTTCCACCACGATCGGCCCCAGAAGGGGAAAATCGCTTTCCGCGGTGATGCCGATATCCAGAAAGCCGTAGTCCATATCCGCCCCGTACAGGCGCACGGACAGTCTTGCCTCCCCGACAGCCGGCATCAGGCGGCGAAGCACCTCCGCCACCAGCTCTTTTTCATCCGGCAGCGATGCGTAAGGTGTCATCATCATCATTTTGACAGTGCCCTCAGCCGCCTCTTCCAGACCGCGCTCCAGCGCCGCCTGCCGGTTCATCCGTTCTCCCAGGAAGGAAATCCCCAACACAGCCGGCAGAAGCATCAGGACAGCCCCGACAGGCAATAACCATTGTCTCATTCTATCATCCTCCCAGAAAAGCATCCGCAGCCAGACGGTCCAATTCTCCCAGAGACAGTCCCGCCCTCTGCTGCTTCAAAAAACGGTTCCAGTCCGATGTATCCACATTCCACTCCGCCAGCGGATCATCCTCCGGCCGCGCCAGAGACCGTTCGAGGGGAGCATACAGCCGGCTGCTCTGCCAGATAGACCCCTCCGGAAGCAGCGGCAGATACGGCAGGGCAATATGACGGATGAGCACCGGAGGATAAGATCCCGCCATCACCAAAGAGACAAGGATATTGAATTCCGAAGAGAAATCATTTCCCCGTCCCCAGGCTGCCGCGCCGCGGATCGCCTCCTCCGTCAGATAGATCTTTCCGCTCGTCTGTGTCATCCCGTCTTCCGTTTCCCAGCAGGCGCCCTGCGGCACATCCCGCTTCACGATGGTCATGATGGCATCCATCAGGAGCGTATTGTTTTGATTTTCCCGGTATAATTCAAGAAAATTTTCTTCAGGATACGCCATTCTCAGCCGCTTATATAATGTATCTCCGTCAAATTTAAACAAACCGTACAGATATTCCGTTCCACCCTCCGTCTTCGCGCTCCCATTGCACAGGCGGATGGATTCGCCGATGACCGCCTCCGTCTCATATCTGCCTTTGGCTGTCCGCAGGCAGATATGGTAGCCCAGCGTCAAATATTTCGTCGTACTGCCGACAGACGCCCGCTTGCCCCGCGTGCAGAAATAGAAATCCTCTCCGTCGATCACCATGCGATTCGCGCCGTATTTTACATAAAAATCATAAGCCGAAGCAGGGACCGCGGCATGCGCCGGAAATGCCCCGAAATGCATCGGCACCGTCAGCAGGGCCGCAAGCAGGGCGAAGATCATGCTTCGCCGCAATGAATGTTTCCGCATCACCACACCAACCCGTTGAGCATCCAGATGCGGCAGCTGTCCGTCACGCGGTCATAATACACACGCAGGAACAAATAATGCCGGGCGGAGGTATTTTGAAGCATGATCCGCTCCCGCGCATCCTCCATATCATTGCCGCTCACAGAATAGACGTCCGCTGTGATCCGCTGGATATTCCGTTCGATGCCGGGCGTATCCGGCCACACAAACCGCATGGCTTCCATCCGCCCGGTCACCTCATGCGACGTGAGCTGTCCCGCAAGCCAGCTTTCCGCCAATTTATCCAGTTCCGCCTTATATTCTGCCGTCATGGCGCGGTACGGGCTTTCCGGATCGGTATTATTGGTATTATCCGTCGCAAAAAGGCTGTACAGCTGCCGCGTCAATCCTTCATCGTAATCCCAATAAGGCTGCGCCGGCTCGCTCGCCTCCGGTGCCTTTTCGGTCCCGGCTGCGGACGGCTCCTTCTCTGCCGCTCTGCTGTGTCCGGCCGCAGCGGTCCCTCTCGCAGCCGTCCCCTCCGTGCCCGGATGCCTTTCGGATCCGTGTTCTTCTCCCTGCCGCGGCTCCCCGCCGGGTTCGGTCTGCGATCCCGTACCGTGCGGTGCCTGCGCGGAGCTTGCCGGTTCCCGGGCTGACGTATCCGTATCGGAGGACGCAGCCGCGCTCTCTTCCGATGCGGTGCGGTTCTCACTTCCGATCGCTTCGGTATCATCCGTTCCGGCGGCCGGGCCGGAGCTGCTTTCCGCGGCGCTTTCAGCCGCTGCACTTTCCGCGGCACGGCTTTCCTCCGCATCTTTGTTTCGCGCATATACGACCGCGCCCGTCAGCGCACTGACTGTCACGATGCCTGCCGCAAACAGCAGGGCGGCGGATTTCCCTTCCAAATGTTTTGTCAATTTCTTCATCCAGCCGTTTTTTCGCTGATTTTTATCCTGCATAGCCGATCAGACTCCCTTCTGTTTTCCGCAGCAGATCCGCAAACGGCAGCCGGATCGGATAGATCAGGCGGATCTCCCACAGCCGGCTTTCCTTATAAGCCGCGATTTCTTTGGTTTCCAGGCGATACCCGGCAGCCTCCGCCTGTCTGGCGCAGTCAGCCATGACCGCCGGGTGCCCGTAGCTTTCTTCCACCGCATGCACAGCAGAATCAAAAAAGATCCTGGCATTTTCCTTTTCCGCAGCCAGCACAAGAAACGTAATCAGCACCGTTCCGCAAAGAAATACGGAAAAGATGCATATCATTCCCGATAGTACCGTCTTCATTTCGGCTCCTTTCCGCTATTTGCCGATCAGGCGCAGCACGGCTTCCCACATTCCGCGCGCGGAAATGCCGATGAATATCAAAAGCAGCAATGCTTCGCCGAATTCTTCCCACAAAGATTTCAAAGCCGCAGCCCCCTTTTTCACACTCCGGCGGAGATGCACCGCCGGGATCTATCCGACAGAAGACAAAAACCGCATCACTGTCAGGATCATATCCACGATGAGCTTTATGACGGTGATCCCCATGGGAACAGCGACCGTCAATCCCTGGAATGCGGCAGCATCCTCACGGCGCAGCTGCTCGCCCCGCCGGTACAGCTGCATATTGCGCTCCGTCAAGGCATTCAGCTGTTCCTCCGCGGAATGCCTGCCGAGCCCGTTCAGGGAATACAGCAGCACCATCGCGTCCCGTACCTCCGGCAGCTCCAATTCCGCCATAAAAGCTCTGTACGGCTCGATATGCACCGGATCCTCGTCTATCGCATGCAGCAGTTCCCGCAGATAGCTTTTCATCAGGGGCCTGGCGTCCCGCTGCACATCGCTCAGGGCCGCCATCACGGTCTGTGTCTGCAAATGCACCGACAGCTCCCGCAGCCAATCCGGGAATACTTCTGCCGCCTCCCGCCGCAGCCTCTTGAGCGCATTGCGGCGCTGCCGGAGCGGCTTCAGAGCCTGCCATACGCACAGAAACACCCCGCACACGGCTGCCGGGGCAGAGCCGACGCAGACCGCCGCTGCCAGCACGCAATATGCCGCAAACAGTTCCGCATAATAACGCTTTGTCATCGGTTTCCGTACCAAATGACTGCGAAGCTGTTCCGTTTCAGCCTCCGTCAGGTGCTTATCTTCCGCGATCCAGCTTCTGGTAAAATTCTTTTGAGAGAAAAAAAATACCGCTCCGAAGCCGGCCAGTGCCGCGGTCGTCAGCCATTGATATACCGGCAGCCCGACGATCGAAAAAGCATCCGGGATCAGACGCATGGATACGCAGCCGATCAGCAGGGACAATCCCACACACAGGCCGACCTTCTGCCGGATCCGGTCCAGTTCCTTCTGGTAGAGTGTTTCCTCTTCCGACCAGCTGCGCGTCTGTGACAGAAGGAGATCCAGTCCGCCGGCATATTCCCCGCCGATCTCCTCGATCTTGATGAAGAAATGATGCAGCTGCTGCAGTTCCCGGCAGGGAAAGCTCTTTTCCATTACGGCAAAGCATCGCTGATAAGCCCCCTCGCCGGCATCCTGTTCCAGCTCCGCGAGCATGTCCGTCAGCATCGGCTGCAGTTCCTTTTCCGCAGTCTCCCGCACTTCCCGCAAGGCGGCAGCGATCTTCGGCCTCCGCCGGAACAGATAGATCATCTGTTCCATATAACTGATAAGAGCATGAAAACTGCGGCTGTATCTGCGCCGCTTTTCCGCCTGCACCGCATAAGAAGCCAGCACAGGCAGATACAGGACGCCCGTTATCAGCGCCGGCAGCCATTCCAGGCAATACAGTTTCCCCAGCAGGCAGCCCAATACAGCGCCGAGCAGATATGGAATAAATCGTTTCATGATGGATCATCCTGTCTTTTTTCAAAAGGCCGCGGGATCTGCGCAAATTCGAACTTGTGCCGGATATCCGGCGGGAGTTCCTTCGTCAGCCAGGCCCCGTTTTCATATAACAAAGTGCATGTATTCTTTTCTTCATGACGGAAAAACAGCCCTACCTGCGCGATCCGCCTTCTGATCTTCCCCGTATTGCTGACGGCGGACTGCACCAGAACGCCGATATTGCAGAAGGTATATACATCATTGGATACATCTTTCTTGATCATATTGCAGATACGGTCCGGGATCTTGCGCACGTCATCCGCGTGGATCGTCGTCAGGCAGTGCGTGCCGGTAGACATGGATTCCAGCAAAAAGGCCACTTCTACCGACCGGGCTTCTGAAAGCAGGATCCACTTCGGCAGCTGCCGCATGGATGCTTTGATTGCCTGCTGATAAGAAAACAGCTCACCTACTTTTATCTCGATGCAGTCCTTGCCCGGATTGATCGCCCGGTAATGGATCTCCAGATTATCCTCGATGGTAATGACCTTCTCCCAGGGAGGGATATAGGAAGTCAGGAGCTTGACATATTCCGTCTTGCCCGCGCCCGGCAGTCCGGCCACGATCACCGTCATCCCGGCCCGCACCGCGTTTTCCATAAATATGTCCAATTCCTCCAGGCAGTAGCCTTCCCGGACCATTTTTTCACGTGCAAGGCGCCGGATAGCCGGCGTCTTGCGGATGGAGAGGCTTTTTCCTGTGCCCGTAACGGATTCATGCAGGATAGATATTCGCAGGTTTTCGCTTTCCGCCTCCAATAAAGGCTCATACGGATTAAAGTTCACATTCATCGCATTGGCCAGACGCATGGCAAGCCGGTTCAGGAACATATCCGTCAAGTGCAGTCCCTTCACCATATACCTTCCCCGCTGCAGATGATCGATCCACAGCTGGCTGCCGTTATAATTGATGTCAGTGATCTCCTCGTCCCGAATGAAAGGCAGAAGTTCGCCGAATATCTCTTCCTCCAAAATGATTTTCTGCATATCCGTCAGGCCGCAGGCAAAGCGACATAGTTATAGGCCGTCGGATCCTTGACAAAACCGTCGACCAGGTTCAGCATAGCCTGCTTGATCGCGCTGCCCACGGGCGTCGCGATGATGATCAGCAAAGCGATGCATGCCAGAGTAAAGATGGCTACCCCGTACTCTTCCAAAAATGCCTTCATGAGCTGTTCCTCCCTTTCTCCCGGTATTCCGCCGGCTCTCCCGGGTCTTCCGGCAGATCCATCGTAGCCTTTCCGGTTCCGAAGCAGTGCAACAGCAGCCGATTTTTTGTCACGATCTGTTCCGCGGAATGCAACATTGACACAAATGATTTTTTTGTCTCCCGGCCGGATACATTCCGGCTCCCTCGGGCGAGTTTCCGATTGTTTTCAAGACCCTTCCGGCGATTCCCCTCCTGCGGCTTCCGGAACGTTTTTTAGACCCTCCTGTTCCTTCAGGACCGTCTTCAAGGCCCTTCCGGCGAGTTCCGGAACGTTTTTATCCGGAAGCGCCCGTCCGGGTCTGCCTCCACCGTTACGGCGCCCTGCCGGTCCGTCCGATATACCCGGACGCCGGCCTCTTCCAAACGGCGCAGCGCATCCGCATGGGGATGGCCGTAAACATTTCCCCGCCCGCAGGAGACCGTCGCCGCCAAAGGCCGTATCTGCCGCAGGAACGCACTGCTCCCTGCATTTTTGGAGCCGTGATGCCCGACTTTCAGCCATTCCACCTCCGTGAGGATGCCGGCCTGCAGCAGCCCGGCCTCGCCTTCCAGGCCCAGATCTCCCGGGAAAAGGGCATCAAAGCTGCCGAAGCTCAGCTGCAGCACGAGCGAGGCATCGTTTCCGCTTTTCGCGCCCATCCCCGCCGGAGGATGCAGCACCGAAAAAACAGTCTGCCCGCAAATAATACGGTCTCCCCGTTCCGGCAGGCAGACAGCCGTTCCTGTTTCCCCGGCGGCGCCGAGCAGCCCCGACAGCTTGCTTTCCGCCGCGGAAAATGCCGGGATATACAGCTTCCCGGTCCGGATCCCCCGGTCCCGCAGCACCGTTTCCAGCCCGCTGAAATGATCGATATCCGGATGCGATACGAAGATCCCATCCAGCTTCCGGATGCCCCGGAAACGCAGAAACGGCAGGATCACATCCGCCCCCGGATCTCCCAGGATATTTCCTCCGTCTATCAGCCACGTACCGTCCGGCGTTTCGACCACCGCAGCGTCTCCCTGGCCGACATATAAGGATGTGATCCGCACACCTCGCGGCCTGCGCAGCGCAAAGATCCACGGAAGCACCAAAAAAAACAGGAGCAAAGGCGCCAGCAGCCGCATTGCCTCCTGCAGAAACAGTTTTATTTTGCTTTTCCCGCTGATCCGCAGGCCGCCTTCCCTTCTGAGTTCCCGGCTGCGGTCCCGCGTCATCAGCCAGATCACCGCACCGGCGGCGCAGGCATACAAAAAAAGCTGCCGCAGCTCCGGGCAGCCAAGCACCACAGAAGCGCCCGGCAGGGACGCAGCCATGCCGGACAGTTTCAAAAGCAATTGCATCAAAACATGTGTCGGAGCCGCCGCCACATAGCCGAGCGGCAGCAGAAAAGCCCCTCCCAGGGCCGCTCCGGCTGCCCCGCCCAGGATCCACGGAAGTACCGGCAGCACGATCAGATTGACCGGCAGGGTCCACAGATGCCAGACGTAAAAATGCCGCAGCATCAGCGGGAGCATAAACAGCTGCAGGAGCATCGCGGCTGCCGCGGCCTTCCCGGCACCGGTCTGAAGCTGCCAGCGCTCCACCACCCACGGGACCGGCACGGATACGATATAAACACAGCCGAACGACAGCTGAAAAGACGAAGTAAACAGAGCTTCCGGGTACGGTATCAATACGGACAGAGCCGCGGCCGCCAGTGCGGATTCCATGTCATAGCTCCGTCCCAGAGCCCCCGCGGCAAGCATCAAGAAGAACATGATCCCGGCGCGCAGCAGCCCGGTCCCTTCGCCTGCCAAAAGCACATAAAACAGCGTCCCGCCGCCTGCCAGGAGAAAGGCAAGCCACGTGAAGCCGTCCCGGCCCCATATCCCCTTCTTTTTTTCCCAGCATACGAATGAAAGCAGCCATTTCGCTGCCAGCCACAGACCGCCTCCTACCAGCGATACATGCAGCCCGCTCACGCTTAATATATGGGAAAGGCCTGCCGCTTCAAGGACCTTCTTGGTTTCTTCCGTCAGCAGACTGCGGTCTCCCAGCAGCAGGGCTGCCGCGATACCGGCCTCTTCCGCATCCAGAGTTTTTTGCAGCCCGCCGCGCAGGCGTTCGCGAAGCCGCCTGGCAGTCTCCCTCAGCGGCATTTTTGCGGTTCGGATCGTACTGATTCTCTCTGCATTCACGTAATAGACGGTATTGCGTGCCAAATAGTATGCTTTCGCGTCAAATTCTCCGGGATTATCGGCTTCCCGGAAAGAGGCGATCTCCCCCTGCAGGCGCACATAATCGCCGACAGCCAGCGTATCCGCGGCTTCTTCTCCGAGATAGACCAGCACTCGTCCGGCTTCCTGCGGGTCGGTGACGGGCGCATCGGCTCCGGTCAGCAATACCCGGCAGCGCTTCAGCTGCAATACGGCCGATCCGCCGCTCCCGGGGCGCACCGAAAAAAGACGCCCCGTCATCTCACAGGGCACACCGTCCACAGGATAGTGTTCCAGTTCCGCACGGTGCCGCAGGGATATCCCACAGGCTCTCAGCCCCAATATCAGCAGGATATATCCGGCCAGCAGCCAAACTGTCGGTCTTTTCATATCACGATATACGGCTTCAATTTGGCATAGGTCGCCTGCTTGATGCCGGGCACCTGCATCAATTCTTCCGCAGCGCCGAAGCCGCCGTGGTCCAAACGGTAATCCATGATCGCCTGTGCCAGAGAGGGGCCGATACCGGGCAGTTCCTGCAGCTCCGCCTGCCCTGCCGTGTTGATATTGCCCTTGCCTCCTGCCCGCAGAGCCTCCAGGCCCTCCCGCTCCGCGGCCTCTTCTTTTGTAGGAAAATAAAGCTGCTCTTCATCCTGCAGGGCCCGTGCCAGATTGACATAACTGTCCGCCGCCTCCGGCAGCAGTCCCCCTGCCAGCGAAAGAGCATCCGCCACACGGCTTCCCTCCGGCAGGCAGTAGACCCCCGGCACCAGAACGGCCCCGCAGACGTGGACCGTGACAGTCTTTTCTTCCGTTTCCTCCGCAGAAGGTTCCGCATATTCTGTGCTTCGCGCCTCAGACAGTTCCCTGGTGAGAAAATCATCTTCTCCGGACTGTTTTTTCAATCCGTACAGGATGCCGCCGACGATAATAAGCAGCGATATACAGCCGATCATCCATGTCTTTTTAGACATCTGCAGCCTCCTTTGCCAAATCTGCGCAAGCCGCTCCGGCAGCTTTATTTTCATTCTACCCTGCCCCGCCGCAAAAACAAGACCCCAATCCCGCAACTTAAATGTAACGGAATGTCACAGAAATGCACCGCCCGCCGTGCCTCAGCAGGCTGAAAACGGGAAAAAGCAGGCTCCTCCCGAACCGAAACAAAGCTGAAAAGGGCAAAAAACAGACGCCCGCCGCGCCGCAGCAGGCTGAAAAGAGCAAAAAAAAACGTCTCCCGAACCCTTATTCGGAAGACGCCCGTCATCTATTCTGTTTTCGGAAAGACCCGTCAGCTGACACGAAATGCGAACTTTTTCACGGCCTTTTCATCTTCTACGACTTCGATCTCGGCGCCGAGGCTCCGCAGCTTTCCGTCAAAATTCTCATAACCGCGCATCACGTTATCCACACCGCCTACCACGGTGATCCCGTCCGCGGCCAAACCAGCCAATACGAGAGCGGCGCCCGCCCTGAGGTCCGGTGCCTCCACTTCCGCGCCCTTGAGACCGCTGCAGCCCTCGAAAATGGCCACATGGCCCTTTACCTCAGCTTTGGCGCCCATGCGCGACAGCTCATCCACATACTTGAAGCGGTTTTCAAAAATACTTTCGGTAATGGTTCCAACGCCCTTGGCCAAACACAGAGCCACCCCCATCTGCGGCTGCATATCGGTGGGGAAGCCGGGATACGGAAGCGTCTTTACGCTGCAGGCACTCAAAGCAGGCTTGCCGACCACACGGATACAGTCGCCGGATTCCAGGACCTCGCAGCCCATTTCGATCAGCTTGGCGGAGATCGCATCCATGTGCTGCGGGATGACCCGGCGCACCGTTACGTCGCCGCGGGTGATCGCCGCTGCCATCATAAATGTCCCTGCCTCGATCTGGTCGGGAATGATCGTATATTCGCAGCCGTGCAGCTGCTCAACGCCGCGGATACGAATCACATCCATGCCTGCGCCCTTGATATTGGCGCCCATGCTGTTCAGCATATTGGCCACATCTACCACATGCGGTTCCTTGGCGGCATTTTCGATGATCGTGGTCCCCTTGGCACGCACAGCCGCAAGCATCAGGTTGATGGTCGCTCCCACCGAAGCCATATCCAGGTAAATATGCGCCGCCTTCAGTTCCTGCGCATCCAGTACGATCTTACTGTTCTCCAGCGTAACGCGGGCACCCAGCAGGCGGAATCCCTTCAGATGCTGATCGATCGGACGATTGCCGATATTGCAGCCGCCGGGCTGCAGGACCTCCGCGTGACCGTATTTACCGAGCAGCGCGCCCAACAGATAGTAGCCTGCCCGGATTTTCTTCATATAGACACTCTCCGCCCGAACGGTGAAGATGTTTCCGCCATTCAGCTTTACGCGGTGATCGCCTTCCCGCATCACGGAAACGCCGATTTCCTCCAGCGCCGAAAGAAGCACATCAACATCCCTTACCTTCGGAACATTGTCCACGGTAACGGTTTCATCTGTCATCACAGCAGCAGCCAGAATGCCCAACGCAGCATTCTTCGCACCGCTGATGACTACTTCTCCCGCGAGAGGACTCCCGCCTTTCATGACATACTGCATGATCATACTCCTCAAAAGAGCATATTTAACAGGCTGATTTTAACACAATATCCCATCGATTACAATCTTTTTTTCGAGAACTTCGTTTTTGCAAAAAAGCGCAGCTGTCTCCCGGCATAAAAACTGCCGGAACGGCAAGATAAATCTCTGCCGTCCCGGCACCTCTTTTACAGCCCTGCGGGCTCTTTGAAAAATTTAGAAGACTTCCTTTTTGCACTGGATCAGCAGCACTGCCATACCCAGCAGGCTGATGCACATCAGGCAGAGCCAAAGTTCCAAATGCGTGGAATAACCGGTCGCGGGCGGAGTGATCTCGTCAGGCACAAAGGTCCAGGTACCGGTAAAGGTCACGCTGCCTTCCATTCCGTCGGGGGTAAGGTCGGGATCTTCGGAAGCATCCCAGCCGCTGAACTTATATTCGCCGGGCACACCGTCCTTCGTTCCGGGAATAACGGTATTCTCGTCATAAGCGGGATCGGCCGTCGGTACATCGTGCCACTTGTAAGGATCATTGTCCTCAGGAAGCGTCACATCGTCGGGAACATCGCCCTCCCAACTGTAATTTACCTTGTAGGAATCAGGCGTAAAGGACCACTTGCCCTCAAGCGTCGTAGTCTGCGTAATAACGAATTTTCCATCGGAAATCTCGGCTTCTTCCGTAGTCCAGCTCGTAAAGCTCCAGCTGCCGGGGACCTGCTTGCCGGTCGCCTTGTCTATGGCATAGCCCTGCGTCGATGAAAGGTCACCCGCTACCGTTACCTCGTCCTGATAATCATAGGCCTTGGTATCGGAGGGAAGGTTCTCATCCTTGGGTTTGCCCCAGGTATCATCCTCTTTTGTTTGATAGTTTACGGTATAGGTGTAAGGCGTAAAGGTCCACGTGCCGACATAGGTTACATCGCCTTCCATCCCGGCATCTGTAAGATCCGGATCGCTTGTGGTCCAGCCGCTGAACTTATACTCGCCCGGCACACCGTTCTTTGTTCCGGCGATCGTGGTCTGATCGGTATAATCCTTGTTCACATCGGGCATATCGTGCCAACCGTAGTCGGGATCGTCTTCCGGAGCCGTCAGGTTCTCGGGAACATCGCCGCTCCAGCTGTAATCCACCTTATAGGTATCAGGGGTGAATACCCACTGTCCCGTAAAACTCGTGTCCTTGGTGATCGTGAATTCGCCGTTCGAAACAGTCGCATCCGTCGTTTCCCAGTTCTTGCTGAAGCTCCAGGTACCCGGGATCGGATCAGTGCTGCCGCTCTTGCAGGCCGTTGTTTCATTGGTGCTCATAACCGGCTTGACCGTTACCGTCGCGCCGTGATCGTATACGGTTTCATCCTGAGGAGCCGCGCTTCCTGCGGGAGATCCCCATACGCTGTCAGGCTGAGCCGTGTAGCTCACCTTATGCTGAGCCATATTGACGAAGTCAAATGTCAGCTGATTTTCCGAGTAATAGAAAGCAACCGAATTGTCAGCGGGAGTTTCGCTGCGATAGCCCTCGGGAACGGTCTCCGTAAGCGTATATTTGTCGCTTCCCGTACCATAGGGGATACCGTTCAGAACGAGCTCACCGTTTTCGTCTGTTTTACCGCTGATGCTGAAAGCTCCGAGAGCGGAAGACGTACCCGATGCGGTAAATACAACATCCTTCATCGGGCTGCCGTCCTGATCCTTCTTTATGATCTTGATGGACGAGGTGATCGGCTCATAGAGCGCCTGATAATACTCGTTCGCGTTTGAAGTAGTAAAGCTGTAAGCATTGCCGCTCAGCTTGCTCTTAAGAGATGTTCCTGTGAAGCTTGTCGCGGAAAACGAATTCGTCGTGTTCAGATCAACAAGCTTATAGCCCGCCGCCGGAGAAACCTCGATCGTCACAGGCTTATAATGTGAATAAAATCTGAGTGCGTACTTATAGTTTTTGTTATAAAGCACGTCCTGCGCGGAGTAAACAATTTTGGAATTGTCATAGCTCTCCGTCATGGAAATATCGCCGCCGGCCGTTCCTATCGTATAATTCGAATCGATGGTTCCGTTCGAATTGTACTTCTTGTAAACCGGACGGATACCGAGGTTAAATGATGCGCCGTAGAGGCCGGTCCCGCAGGCTCCTCCGCGCCACTGCAAGGTATTTGTCGTGTCCATTTGAACGGCAAATCCCGAATTAAAGGTGGCATTTGGATCAGACGCGGTTCCCCTGAAGATAAGATTCCCGCTTGAATCCTTGGATACATTGATCGTATTTCCGGTTTCTGTGATGTATGCCATTGACTTCGGAGCGGTTTTCAGAATAATTCTCTCTGAATATTCACCTGTATAATCATCCGCGCCCTGTCTGTCCGGCTGGTCGATATCATTAAATTTAGCCGCGAACGTGCCGCCGAACGTTGTATTCTGAATCTCCAGCGTCACTGTCATGTCAACAGCGCAGTTTTTTATATAATGTTCCCTCACTTCTTTTGCCGCAGTTTCGGGTGAAAGCTCGCTGCTGTCGAACATGGATGCATAGCACCATATCGAACCCAGAATAAGTACCGTTGCTTTCGCGGTCTTCGCTTTAACCCCGGTGCTGCAGTTTTTGATCGTAATATCACTGAATGTGATTTTTACATCATGGTAACCGCCGGTGTAATCCACCGCAGCGCCTTTATAAACGAATACAACAGCATCGCCGTTTATGAAAACCGTTTGACCGGGCGCAATATCCCCCGTATATATAATTGCATTTCTCTGCGGGGGTATATCCGTTTCTTCCATATCGAATATTTCATAAAAATAGTCTTCGCGAACCAGATTTGATCCGGTTTTTATCGTGCAGCTATCCATATAGCTTCCGCCGACTTCCAGGTAGGACGGATAGACTCGGTAGTTCGCAAACGGCATGTTCTCCGTAAATGTGTCCTTACTGCCGCTCTGAATCACCGAAGATGCTGCACCGGTTTCAACGCCCGGGGCAAGCCCCGCCGCGGAGACATCCACTGTAAGCGTGCCGAACAAAAGGATAACGGTCATTATGACGCACAATAGTTTCCTTCTTTTTTTCATCACTGCTCCCTCCTTAACAGTTTGGTCGGAAGTGCTCACTTCCGTATTCCTCTTATAAAAGCGGCCCCTGCAGACAGATGCGTCCTCTTCGCGATGCCGCAATACGGCATCGCGGAATCAACGCTTCCAACGTGGCGCTTTACTCTACCATTCCATTCTCGAAAAGTCAAGAACACAAATTTATCAAAATGAGGACGTCTGCTCCGAGACCGACGTTTTTTCTGCCGCAGCGCTCCCGGAACCCGGATCACGGAAAACAAAGCTGAGCCGGCTGCCGGCAGAAGGCATACGAAAAAGGAGCAGCCCCTGCGGACTGCTCCCGGAATCCTGATGATAAAACAGCTTATGTTCAGGCTTTGTTGTTGCAGCCGAGAACATCGATGATCTTATGGGCAACCATAGCCTTCACGGCAGCGCGGGCGGGCTTCAGGTACTCACGGGGATCGAACTTGGAAGGATTCTCATAGAAGAACTTGCGGATGGAAGCCGTGATTGCCAGACGGATATCGGAGTCGATATTGATCTTGCAGACGGACAGGGTCGCGGCCTTGCGAAGCTGCTCTTCCGGAACGCCTACGGCATTGGGCATAGCGCCGCCGTACTGGTTGATGATGTCCACGAATTCCTGCGGAACGGAGGAAGAACCGTGCAGAACGATAGGGAAGTAAGGCAGTCTCTTGCTGACTTCCTGCAGGATGTCGAAGCGAAGGGGCGGAGGAACAAGCTTGCCGTTGGCATCGCGGGTGCACTGTTCGGGTTTGAACTTATATGCGCCGTGGCTGGTGCCGATGGCGATAGCCAGAGAGTCGCAGCCGGTAGCTTCCACGAATTCCTGAACTTCTTCGGGGCGGGTGTAGGAAGAATCCTCTACGGAAACCTTTACATCATCTTCGATACCGGCCAGAGAACCCAGCTCGGCTTCTACAACAACACCGTGATCGTGAGCATATTCCACGACCTTTCTGGTGATCTCGATGTTCTCCTTGAAAGGCTTGGAGGAAGCATCGATCATAACGGAAGTAAAACCGCCGTCTACGCAGCTCTTGCACGTCTCCAAGCTGTCGCCGTGGTCCAGATGCAGGCAGATAGGCAGGCCGGTATCTTCTACAGCGGCCTCAACCAGCTTCTTCAGATAAATGGCATTCGCATAAGCACGGGCGCCCTTGGACACCTGCAGGATCAAAGGAGCGTTGCACTCCTTGCCGGCATCTACGATACCCTGAATGATTTCCATGTTGTTTACGTTGAAAGCACCGATAGCGTAGCCGCCGTCATAGGCTTTCTTGAACATCTCGGTACTGGTTACTAACGGCATAGCAAAGCCCTCCACACAGTATAAAATTGCGCCTTCACAAAGACAGGCATGTTAATTATATCACAAGCAATACAAAATACAAGCCGTAAATACAATTTCCCCGAAATCCCGCCGCAAATCATCGATTTCCCACAGTAATTTCAGGCGTTTATCTACTGTGGGATTTACTTTGGGAATTTACGTCCCGCCACAAATCAGTAAATTCCCAAAGTAAGTCCCATAGCAGGAAATATGATTCGCCCCATCCGGTTGACAAGCAGACGCTGCCGAATTACAATTCCGGTATATCTGCCGCAGCCCGGGCTGCGCATGACGGAGGAATTATGAGAATCTGGGGTAAGATCTTTCAGGAAAATCATCTGCTGCGGGACTGCGTATCCGAACAGACCGGCAGCGGACGGCGGACGGAAAAGGTGATGGCAGCCTTGGCGGACATTTGTTCTCAGCTGGACCTGCAGCAGCCGATCTGGCTGAAAAGCAACATCCGCGATTTTCAAAAAGTCGGAAAGACCCGCTTCCGCGCAGACAGCTTTATAGAAGAAATTCCCTTCGACTATCTGGAATTTCAGGTGATCGAAGAGGATGAATTCTGAAAGCCGGGAGTACCGGGCCGATATCGTTTTCGGAGGACAGCGCCATGCGTTTAAGACATATTCCGGGGGTCGAGGAAGAAGTCCTCGCAAGCCCCTATGTTTTTCAGGAACCTGAAAGCCGCCGCGGCCGATGGGACGAGGCATTTCCCGTTAAGCAGCCTCTTCGCCTGGAGATCGGCATGGGCAAGGGGAAATTCATTTCGCAGCTTGCCGCCGAAAATCCGGGGATCAACTATATCGGGATCGAAGCCTATCCTTCCGTTATGATCAAGGCCGTCGGGAAACAGGCGCAGCTGCAATTGCCGAATCTCGGCTTTCTGTGGCTCAATGCCGTGAAGCTGGAAGAGGTTTTTGCTCCCGGCGAGGTCGACCGGATCTATTTGAACTTTTCCGATCCCTGGCCCAAGGACCGCCACGCCAAGAGGCGGCTGACCGCCCCCGGCTTTCTGAAGCTGTATAAGACCATTCTGGCGCCGGACGGCTGCATCGAATTCAAGACCGACAACACCGCGCTCTTCGACTGGTCCGTTGAGAGCGTCCGGGAGGCAGGCTGGACCGTCACCGCGCTTACGCACGATCTGCATCACGACCCCGAGCTCTGTGCCGGCAATATCATGACCGAATATGAGGAAAAATTCTCGGGCAGAGGCCAGGCGATCTGCAAAATGATCTTTCACCCCTGAATGATCAGCCGATCCGCAGGATGATCTTCCGCCCCTAAGCGGTCAGCCGATCCGCAGGATGATCTTCCGCCCCTAAGCGGTCAGCCGATCTGCAGGATGATCTTCCGCCCCTGAATGATCAGCCGATCCGCAGGATGATCTTCCGCCCGTAAGCGGTCAGCCGATCTTCCACACAAAGGCGGCGCTGTCTTCCAGGTCGATATTTTCCGGGGTGATATCCATGGTCATCGCATCGGCAGTCCGCATGCATTTCCCCTCCAGCTGACAGCTCGAGGGGGACACGATATTCATCTCCGCCCATTGATATTGAATACTCACCAACTCGCCGATTCCCGTGCCGGACGCCCGTGCCAGGATTTCGGCTTTTTTCTTTGCGTCCGCAGCGATCTTCTCCAGGAGCGCTTCCTTGACACTTTCCGTATCCTTTACCGAAAAACCGATATGGATGGAGGGCTCGGAAATGCACCTTGCCGCGGCAGAAAGGACCGCCGAAAGCCTTTTCGGTTCAAAATCGAATTCCGCCTTCAATTCCTGTTCGCAGGAATATCCCGAAAAGACCGTTTTATAATTCCCGTTCTTATCGCAGACGCTTTCATACTCCGTCCGGACCCGGAAAGAAGATGTTTTCAGATCCATCCTGTCAAAGCCGACCGCTTCCATCGCATCCTGCAGGGCAGAAAGCTTCTCCGCAGTCCCTTCCATTGCCTTTTCGTAATCTTTTTTCAAATTGCGGATCGTAAACGAGACCGTTGTCCAATCAGGAACAACACTGATCCTTCCTGTGCCCTTTACCGTAATCGTCTTTTCCATTTTTCGCCTCCTGTTTTCTTTTGCCGCCCGGCAAGATGTTCCGGGCATAGCTGTTCCGTCACCTGTCCGGAAGTTTTTTTCCGCACTTCGGACAGAAATCGAATTCTCCTGCCACAGGCGTTCCGCAGAAAGGGCAAAACGCTGCGCACGTTCCCGGCACATCCTGCCTGCCCGGATCACTGCTGCGCTTTATCTGTTCATTCAGCGGATCGGGCTCTTCTTCCGAATCCACGATATCGATCACCGAATAACGGTTGTCGGCGGTCGCATTGTGGTGATTATACACAGCCGAGTAAATCGCAAATCCGACAAACAGCAGGCCGAAAGGGATCATGAACCAGGCGCCCATAGCTCCTGCCATAATGCACCAAAACACACCGAAACAGGCTGCAAATATACTCCCTGCAGCCCCGAGTTTAGAAGGGCCGCGTCCCGGCTTGATACTCTTCATCCCATTTTCCTCCTTGTTGCGGCTTTCACGCCGTTTTGACCAGTATAACTGAACAAACGCATATAATAAAGTACGCTTTCTGCGAATTAAGGGGCTTTAAACCGCCCGAAACCGCTCTTCCCCGGCAGCGGCCCGGCACCGCGCCGAAGGAGCCGGAACCGCGGCTGCCCGGCATCTGCCGAAAAGAAAACCCCCGCGGGCTTGCACCCGCAGGGGAAAAAATCATTTCTGATCGCCGTCAGCCTATGACGGCTGCAGCGATACGTGGACGGCAGAACATTATTTTGCCTTTACATGATCGGCGGCGTTCTGAGCCCAGTAGTAGCCGACCTTGCAGTTGCCCTGAGCGTTCATCTTGACAGGGGCAAGATCGCTGTGGCAGTAGGTAAGGGAGTTGTGACGTACTACCGGATATACACCGCAATCCTGTACCATCAGGTTCAGGAATTCCTTGTACAGATCGATAGACTTCGCATCGCCGTTCGGCAGCGTAGCGATCTCGGCCAGGATGGCATCCTTGCGCTCGTTGATCCAGAAGCGGGACTTGATGTTCTGAACCATTTCGTTAGGATTGAAGTTGCCTGCGCCGGAAGATACGCGAGCGAGATCGTAATCATAATCAGCAGCGTATGCATACAGGTCATCCAGTACGGTTGCTCCCGGAGGATTGTACAGTTCGCAGGTGATACCGGCCCTGTTCATCTGATCCTGGAACAGCAGAGCGGAATCGCTGCCGCCTTCACCGATCATGTAAACCTTATCGCCGGCCTTGAAGTTGGACTTGGCGAGGTAAGCCTGTGCGGTGGCAACGTCAGCCTTGGTGCTGTAGAAATCAGCAGCTTCCAGAATGCCGAGGCCGTAGTAAGCACCGTTGACCAGACTCAGATCATAGTCATCGGAAGCCTCAGCGGCAGCCAGAGTCGTATAAGCTTCGTAGTCGCAGGCAGCGATGATAGCCTTGCGAAGGTTGGGGTCTTCCGCAACAGCCATCTTCTTGTTCATCATGTTGAAGCAGAATACAGTGTGCTGAGTGCCCTTGAAGCCGTCCGGGACCTTATCCGTGAAGCCGAAGGAAGCCAGCGTCTCTTTGTAGGAAGCTTCGACGTCATATTCATCTAGCTCGTTGGACATCATCATCATGGCAGCGGTAGCTTCATCGGCGATGACGTAGCAGGTCATGGAATCGAAGTAGGGATACAGAGGGCCAGCCAGACCGGTCAGGTCGTTGTCACGGGGAACATAGTAAGGGTTGGGAACCATGCGTACGGATACGCCGGGTTCGTACTCATCCAGCATGTAGACGAAGCAGCCGATAGCCTCGTGCCAGTCTTCGATGTTGGAATCCGGATACTTGTCACAGGTCTCCTTAGGCATAACGCCGGCCCAAGGCTGAGGAGCGGACAGGTACTGAAGGTTGGTGCTCTTGTGATCCAGGAAGGTGTAGGTAGCTACCATCTTCTTCTCGCCGCCGATCTCTTCTTCTGCGACGACGGGTTCGATGCTTTCAAGGTTCTCAGCGGAAACCTTCATGTTCTTAACGTTCTTGAACGCACGGGTCTCGGAAGCAACTACGTCGTAGATATCGACCGGATCGCCGTTGGAGAAGAACTTGTTCGGAGCGACCCAAAGCTTCAGGAGCATCTTGCCGCCTTCGCCTTCGGTGTAGGTGTACTCGCAGACGCCGGGCTGGATGTCGCCGTTGAAGTCGACGCACAGCGGGTTCTCGAAGCACTGCATGGACCAACAGTAAACGGTATTGCCGGTCTTCATGTTGATGTCCGCATAATCATAGATTCCGCCGTAATCGAACGCGAAATCGCCGCCCTTATGTTCTTCGTAGAAAAGCTGGCCGGCAGACTTGGAAGGTTCGGCCTCAGTAGGCTGAGCCTGGGTCTCGCCGCCGGGGGTGGTGGGCTGATCCTGCTGCTTCTCGGTGGACTTGGGATCGGTAGCCTTGGTCTCTTCCGGCTTTTCGCCGCAGGCTGCAAGGCCAAGCACCATAGCCATAACGAGAAGGAGCGCAGCTAACTTTTTCATATTGTTCCTCCTTGATTTCCGAAGCGGGTGCGCAATATACCCTCCCGCTCTTATAAATGTCAATGAGATTATACAGCATTCCTGCCCGATTGTCAACCGGCGCTCTTTCGCTCCCATACAGCAATCATATTTCCGGCGCCGCAGCCCGCGGTGAACGCATCGAAAAAGGCCCCTGCGGGGTGAACCCGCAGGAGCCTTTGCCGGATCATTTCATCCGAAACAGCTTATTTAGCCTTTGCGTGATCGGCAGCGTTCTTAGCCCAGTAGTAGCCAACCTTGCAGTTAGACTGAGCATTCAGGTAAACGGGAGCCAGATCTTCATGGCAGTAAGAAGAGGAATTGTTGCGCGCAATAGGATATACACCGCAATCCTGTACCATCAGGTTCAGGAATTCCTTGTACAGATCGATGGACTTCGCATCGCCGTTAGGCAGCGTAGCGATCTCGGCCAGGATGGCATCCTTGCGCTCGTTGATCCAGAAGCGGGACTTGATGTTCTGAACCATTTCGTTAGGATTGAAAGGACCTACGTTGGAAGTAACGCGGGCGATATCGTAGTCATAATCTGCTGCGAATGCATACAGGTCATCATTCTGGGTTGCTCCCGGAGGAGTGAACAGTTCGCAGGGGATACCGGCCTTGTTCAGCTGGTCCTGAAGCAGAGTGGCGATGGTGCCGCCGGATTCACCGATCATGTAAACCTTATCACCGGCCTTGAAGTTGGACTTGGCAAGGTAAGACTGTACAGCAGCAGTATCTGCCTTGGTACTGTAGAAATCAGCGTCTTCCAGGATGGAGCCGCAGCCGAAGTAAGCGCCGCCGACCAGGTTCAGGTTGAAGTCGTACGTAGTCTCCTGGGTCGCAGTTACAAAGTCTTCCTTATCAATGGCAGCGATGATAGCCTTGCGGAGGTTGGGGTCTTCCGCAACAGCCATCTTCTTGTTCATCATGTTGAAGCAGATGACCTGGTGCTGAGCGGCATTGAAGCCTTCCGGAACCTTATCCGTGAAGCCGAAGGTAGCCAGAGTTTCCTTATAGGAAGCTTCAGCATCGTACTCATCCAGTTCGTTGGACATCATCATCATGGCAGCGGTAGCTTCATCGGCGATGACGTAGCAGGTCATGGAATCGAAGTAAGGATACAGAGGGCCTGCCAGACCGGTCAGGTCGTTGTCACGGGGAACATAGTAAGGGTTGGGAACCATGCGTACGGATACGCCGGGTTCATACTCATCCAGCATGTAAACGAAGCAGCCGATAGCGTCGTGCCAGTCTTCGATGTTGGAATCCGGATACTTGTCGCAGGTCTCCTTAGGCATAACGCCGGCCCAAGGCTGAGCAGCGGACATGTACTGCAGGTTGGTGCTCTTGTGATCCAGGAAGGTGTAGGTAGCTACCATCTTCTTCTCGCCGTTAATCTCTTCTTCGGCGATGACGGGATCGATGCTTTCAAGGTTCTCAGCGGAAACCTTCATGTTCTTAACGTACTTGAACGCACGGGTCTCGGAAGCAACTACGTCGTAGATGTCGACCGGATCGCCGTTGGAGAAGAACTTGTTCGGAGCGACCCAAAGTTTCAGGATCATCTTGCCGCCTTCGCCTTCGGTGTAGGTGTACTCGCAGACGCCGGGCTGG
>JAZLHR010000040.1:0-24501 GCA_045616945.1 Lachnospiraceae bacterium
ATCCATCTTGCCAACGGGGTTGAGGATGGTCTTAACCTGCTTAACAACTGCATCTCTGCCGGTAAGAACGGTGGTATCAGCCTCGTCCTCAGCGGTAGCCCATGATGCGGGAACGTCGATCTTAACGAAAGCGGTAGCACCTGCATCGATAGCATCCCAGTTGCACTTAACAACATCTTCGCCCTTCTTGAGGTAAGAAGCCTTTGCCTTCTCCTTCATTTGCTCGATTGCTTCCTCCTGAGGCATAACCTTTGCCAGGGTGAAGAATGCAGACTGGAGAATGGTATTGGTTCTCTTGCCCATGCCAACCTTCTGAGCAAGGTCGATGGCGTTGATGGTGTACAGCTGAATGTTGTTCTGAGCAATGTATCTCTTGGAAGCAGCGTCGATATGATGCTCGAGCTCTTCGGGAGTCCACTGGCAGCTGATCATGTAAACTCCGCCGGGCTTAACGTCCTGAACCATCTTGTAACCCTTAACAACGTAAGCCGGATTGTGGCAGGCCACGAAGTCAGCCTTGTTGATGTAGTAAGGGCTCTTGATGGGCTTGTCGCCGAAGCGCAGGTGGCTGATGGTCACGCCGCCGGTCTTCTTGGAGTCATACTGGAAATATGCCTGAACATACTTGTCGGTATGGTCGCCGATGATCTTGATGGAGTTCTTGTTGGCGCCAACGGTACCGTCGCCGCCCAGACCCCAGAACTTGCACTCGATGGTGCCTTCCGCAGCGGTGCCGGGGCAGTTCGGATCTTCGGGAAGAGACAGGTTGGTAACATCATCTACGATGCCGATGGTGTACTGACGGCCGATCGTGCCGTTAGCCATTGCGGTGTAGATAGCGAATACGGATGCGGGAGGCGTATCCTTGGAGCCGAGGCCGTAGCGGCCGCCGTAAACCTTGATATCAGCCTTGCCGGCATTGGCGAGGGAGGTGACCACGTCCAGATACAGCGGTTCGCCGAGGGAGCCGGGTTCCTTGGTGCGGTCCAGAACAGCGATCTGCTTGCAGGTTGCGGGGATAGCGGCAACGAGCTTTTCAGGGCAGAAAGGACGATACAGGCGAACCTTTACCAGGCCGACCTTTTCGCCGTGAGCGTTCAGGTAATCGATTACTTCTTCGGCAACGTCGCAGATGGAGCCCATGGCTACGATCACGCGGTCAGCATCGGGAGCGCCGTAGTAGTTGAACAGCTGATAGTTGGTGCCGAGCTTCTCATTGATCTTGCCCATGTACTTCTCAACAACGGAGGGCAGAGCATCGTAGAAGCTGTTGCAGGCCTCACGGTGCTGGAAGAAGATATCACCGTTCTCGTGAGAACCGCGCATAGCGGGATGTTCGGGGTTCAGGGCATGAGCCTTGAAAGCCGCAACGGCCTCCATCGGGCACATATCCTTCAGATCTTCATAATCCCATACAGCGATCTTCTGGATCTCATGGGAGGTACGGAAACCGTCGAAGAAGTTGATGAAAGGAACCTTGCCTTCCAGAGCAGCCAGATGAGCTACCGGGGCGAGATCCATCACTTCCTGAGGATTGGTCTCGCACAGCATTGCGAAACCGGTCTGACGGCAGGCGTAAACGTCGGAATGATCGCCGAAAATGTTCAGAGCATGGGTGGAAACGGTACGTGCGGATACGTGGAACACGCAGGGAAGCTGCTCGGCAGCGATCTTGTACATGTTCGGGATCATCAGCAGCAGACCCTGAGAAGCCGTATAAGTGGTAGTCAGGGAACCGGTTCCGAGAGAGCCGTGTACAGCACCGGCAGCACCGGCTTCGGACTGCATCTCAACAACCTTAACCTGGGTGCCGAAGATGTTCTTCAGACCGTTTGCGGACCACTGGTCAACAAAGTCAGCCATAGGGCTGGACGGCGTGATGGGATAGATCGCAGCAACTTCGGTAAACGCATAGGATACATGCGCGGCGGCGTTGTTGCCATCCATGGACTTCATTTTTCTTGCCATTTTTGATACCCTCCTATTAGTATGTCAATGAAAAATAGTGTTTTCATAATGACCCTAAAGTATTATAATACAATGGACTTGAAAGTCAAGGTTTTTCAGCCACTGTTTTTGTATCGGAGGTCAACTCAATGGCTTTGGACGGTATTACCGTTGCCGCGCTGGCTGCGGAATTCCAAAATACGCTGGTCGGAGGACGGATTGCCCGCATCGCCCAGCCGGAGGAAGACGAGGTCCTGCTTACCGTGAAGACCTTTCACGGCCAGAAACGGCTCGTGCTTTCCGCCAATCCTTCTCTCCCGCTCACCTATCTGACAGATGAAAACAAGCCCGGTCAGAAGATCGCGCCCGGCTTTCTGATGCTCCTGCGCAAGCATCTGGCAGGCGGACGGATTCTGTCCGTCACGCAGCCCGGTCTGGAACGCATCATCCGCATCGAAGTCGAGCATCTGGACGAAATGGGCGACCTGTGCCGCAAGGTGCTGGTACTGGAGCTGATGGGTAAGCACAGCAATCTGATCTTTCTGGACGGAGGGGATGTCATCATCGATTCCGTGCGGCGCATCCCCGCCGGCGTCAGTTCCGTCCGCGAGGTGCTGCCCGGACGTCCTTATTTCGTACCTAATACCCGCGGCAAAAAAGCCCCGGAAGCACTCACGGAGCAGGATTTTGCCTCCGCTCTGCAGGGCAGCTACGCACCGCTCGAGAAAGCCTTCAACGAACTGTTCACCGGCATCAGTCCTTTGATGGCCCGTGAGATCTGCCTTCGCAGCGGCCTGCACGGCGACGAGACTGCCGGTGAGCTGACCGCTGAACAGATCGGCAGGCTGTTTGACGTATGGCAGTCTCTCTTCGCGGACATCCTGGCAGGCAATTTTTCGCCTCGCGTTTACTACCATAAAGGCAGGCTGCTGGAATTTTCTCCGCTGCCGCTGGAGCTGTATCAGGCAGAAGAATTCACTCCGTATGACAGTATCAGCGCCGCCATGGAGGCCTATTACGCGGAAAAGGATTCCTCGACCCGCATCCGGCAAAAATCCGCCGAGCTGCGGCATATCCTGCAGACGGCTCTGGAACGCTGCTCCAAAAAGCTGGATATCCAGCGAAAGCAGCTGAAGGATACCGAAAAGCGGGATAAATACAGGCTTTGGGGCGAATTGCTGCAGACCTACGGATACGGGGCGGAGCCCGGTGCCAAAAGCATCACCGCACCGAATTATTACGATAACGATGCGCCCGTTACCATTCCGCTGGACGAGACCCTGAGCGCGAAGGAAAATGCGAAAAAATATTTCGACCGCTATCAGAAGCTGAAGCGGACCTTTGAAGCCACCTCCGCGCAGCTGGAGGAATCCGAATCGGAGATGAAATATCTGCAGGAAGCGTCCCAGGCGCTGGCCATGGCCGGCAATGAGGAGGACCTGAACGGCATCAAGGCAGAGCTGGTCGGGACGGGCTTCATCCGCAGTACCCGCGGGAAAAAGGGAGAAAAGCTCCCGAAGGCCGGCCGTCCGCTGCATTTCCGTTCCGAAGAAGGCATCGATTTTTATGTCGGCAAAAACAATCTGCAGAACGAGGAGCTCACCTTTTCCTTTGCTTCCGGCAACGACTGGTGGTTCCACGCCAAAGGCATCCCCGGTTCGCATGTGATCGTCAAGACCGGCGGAGCGGAGCTTTCCGACCGCGGTTTCGAACAGGCAGGTGCGCTGGCAGCCTGGTTCTCCGCCGCCCCCAAAGACAGCAAATGCGAAGTGGATTATACCCGCCGCAAAGAGCTCAAAAAGCCCGCAGCCTATAAGCCGGGGCTGGTCATTTATCATACCAATTGGTCGCTGGTCGTCACGCCCGGAACGGACGGACTGGAACAGCAGCCGTAAACAAAACGCGGGAAGCAGCCGAAAGCCGTTTCCCGCGTTATTTTATTGTGCCGTTACCGGTGTGGGCCGGATGGGGTCAAAGACCGCGGCCGCATCGATGCCCAGCTGCCCGATCACGGTGCCGCCCTGCGTCATCTCCACATACAGGGTATAGCCGTCTATATCGATACGTGCATCCCGCAGCGAAGTGCCGTTGAACTGCATCCAGGTCAGCCAGGTGGTATCCACATTGCAGAAGCAGCGGTAGCCCACACTGAGCAGATAGCGGTATGCCTCATTGGTATCGTAATTGTAAGGGCTGGCCCCGGCGATATCGTCGCCGTGCGCGTAGATCATGATATCCGTTTCCCCGATGATCGGCGTTACGCGTGCGAAGAACTTGTTCATATCGATCTGCATCTGCTCCAGGGAGATCTGACCGTATTTGCGGTGTCCCCAGCTGTGGGAAGCGAATTCATAGCCGTCCGCCTTGATGGCGTCCGCGATCACCTTCGCCTGCTCGATATATTCGCCGATATGGTCATACGTACACCAGGGATTCGCATCCAGCCAGACCCTCTCGCCGTAGTCCGGATGCAGGAAGAAATCTTCATCGGTCCGGTATCCGAATACGCCGTTGTATCCGGTCAGAGCGATGGTCCCCTTGTGGCCGTGATAGCTGAAATCCGGATGCACTTCCAAAAAGCTGTCCAGGATCGGCAGCCAGTCGTAATCTCCCACCGTCGTCACACCAGCCCGGTCCGTATATTCGTTCTTCAAACGGCCGTTTTCGTCCAGGATCAGGCGGTCCGGGAAGCCCATTCCCTGATAAGAGGCATAATATGCCAGATCGTCATAGGAGAATACGATCCCCTTCTTGCCCGCCGGGAGGTAAATATCCTCCGCAGGCGTCACCTCGTTCCCGTTCACATCGTAGAGGTCGGTGACGTTCATGACCACATAATTATTGTCGTAAAGCATCTGGATGACCATGCGGAACTCGTCCGTGCTCACCATCCAGGAGTTGTAGCCGCTGACAGCCGAGGCACTGCGTCCGCCGAAGCAGCGGTCCATATCACAGATCAGCGAGTGGAAAAACACGTGCGGGATATTGCGCGGGTTCACCTGCTGCAGCGATGCTTTTTCCGCCTGATAGGAAGCGATCAGGCTCGAAAAATTCACGGATTTGTCCCGGCAGGCCTGCAGAGTCGCAATGGCGGCGTCATAATCGTACATGGCAGCCTGCCGCTCGGCAGCCTGCTTTGCCTTGTCGCCTTCGGTATAAGCCACCGGCGGAGCGGACGTCGGCTTCACGGGATTCACACGGGTCTCGTAGGTCGGCCGTTCCTCGGTGCTGCTCTGCGGCTCTTTGGTCTGCGGCTCGGTCACGGAGGGCTGCTCGGCCGAAGGCTGCTCAGCCGTAGATTCTTCGCCGGAAGGTTCTTCCTTTTCCGTCGATATCTGTCCGGGCGTGATATCCCCGCCGACACCGCCGATGGTCCCCCGCACATGTGAGGAAGAAGCCGCTTCATTTTCATCTGTTTCATTCCCGGCTCCGCCCGAAAGCAGACGGACCAGTCCTCTGATCCCCAAAAACAGCAGGAACGCAAGCAGCAGGGCGCCTGCCGCCGTCAGGACAGCCCGCAGCAGCTTTTTGTTTCTCCTGCGCCGCAGTCTTTCCTTTCTGGCCATCTCCTTCCGCAGCCAGACCTGTTCTTCATCCGTCATTGTATATCTCCTTTTTCCGCGATCTCATCCAAAAAATACGCATTGGAATATGTTTTATAGCCTTCCGCATCCTGCACGGTGATGCGGAAATAGCCCGCATCCTCCGGCAGACTGAAAACAGCCTCCTCTACGGGCGACCCGTCCGGATTCCATTCCCTGTCGGCCCAGCGCAGAGCGGTATTGATACGGATGTTCCTGGCCGGCTCCGTTTTCACCGTCACGGTCCGGGTATCGCTTTCGTAGCACAGAGAAAGGATCTTTGCGCTCTCATGGCCCGGCCTGCCCGTTCCGGCAAAGAAGCGTCCGGCTTCCAGGGCGGATGTCAGGGCACGGTATTCCAGCTTTTCCGCGGCGATATATACATATCCGCCGAAAGCATCAAACTTTTTCCCGTTCCGGTCCGATTCTATATGGGCATCATCGGCGGCGATGCAATAAATGCGCTTTCCCTGCCGGATCAGATCCGTATAGACGCTCTCGTTGCCGTCTTCATCGTATCCGCCGACCGTTGCCCCGTTATTGTAGATCTCCATCGCGTGCATACCGCTGTAATTGCTGTAGCGGAACTGATTTTCCTGGGACCAGTTCGGATGGTTGTAGGTCACGAAGAAGCCAGCCTTCCGCAGCTTCGTCATGTAATCCGTGATCCCTTCCCCCGAATAATGCCTGGTATAGTCCTTCTGCGTATCGTCATATTCCAATGTGAGCTGCTTTTGATGCACGACATTGGACTTCAAAAAATACTGGCTGCGGTGATACAGCGGCTGCAGCCGGGTGTCGGGCGACAGCGCGACCGTACAGATATGACAGGTCGGTTTTTTCTTCTTGACGTCGGCCCACATGCAGGAAGGAAAATTCACCGCGTATTCCGCGCCGTTCAGAGCCACAAAGCTGTCATCCGTCAGATCGTTATGGGTCAGAAACACCTCATGATCCGTAAAGGCCAGGGCGCTGTAGCCCTCCGCCTTGTAGAGAGCCTTCATTTCTTCCGGAGTCAGACATCCGTCGGAAACGGTCGTATGACAGTGAAGGTTGGCCTTATAATACCGAAGCGATCCGTTTTCTTCCTTAAGAAATTCGTAAAGCATTCATTTTTACCTCATGCACCATTTTTTATCTGCCGCTGCGGGCACGAACGCCTGTCCCGTCATGTCCCTGTAAGCGTCATCATCCGTCTGCGAGCCGCTTCCCGTGATGTCCACGCTTTCCCCTTCATAGGAAGGCCGGACCTTAAGCAGACACCACAGAAGATCCTTGGAGCGCGCTGCGACTTCCCGGACTTCCCGGTAGACCGCGCGGGTATAAGGCCGGTAGTCCGAAGCGACGCCGTAAGCCTCGATCCCGCATTTTTCCGCGCAGTAGAGGGCACGGTACAGATGATATTTCTGGGTCACGATGATCATTTTTTTGACGCCGAACACCGAGGCGGCACGCACCATGCTCTCGTAGGTCGAAAAGCCGGCATGGTCCATGAAAATATCTTCCTCCGGTATGCCTTCGGACGCCGCATGCTTCTTCATGGCGCCGACCTCATTGTGATCATTGCTGCCGTGGTCGCCGGACATCAAAAGCTTCGGTGCCGCTCCGACCCGGTAGAGTTCCTCACTCCGGCGCACTCTGTCGAGCAGCATGGGGCTGAGCTCCCCGCCGGGACGCAGCCCGCATCCGAGCACAAGGATGCAATCCGCGTCCTCCAGCTCCGCCGCATCTTCCGGGGAAAGGATCTTTCCTTTTTCCCTAAGCACCACATAGCCGCTGACCGCCAGCGCCGCCAGCAGCAGGAAAGCCCCCAGCCCGAGCAGAACGAAAAAGCCGTTGAGGATACATCTGCCTAATTTTCCGAAAAAGCCGGCAATACCGGTCTTCGGAGCTTTATTGCTTTTTCTTTTCATGATGTTTCCTTTCGGGCATTTCCGCCAGCACGACGGCAGCCAGCATCAGCAGGCATCCGATGATCTCCCGCTGCGTAAACTTCTCCCGCAGGAACAGTACCGCGAAAAGTGCCCCGAAAACAGATTCCAGCGAAAGCAGCAGGGTGACCACAGGAGCTTCACCGCCCTTCTGCGCCACGATCTGCAAAGTATAGGCGACCGCACTGGAAAGGACGGCCACATACAGGATCGGCCAGATGACCGAAAGGATCGCCGCAAACGAGGTATGCTCCAAAAATACACCGAGCAGGACTTCCCACAGGGAAGCAAAGGCGAACTGGGCGCAGCTGAGCTCCACCCCGTTCACATACCGTGAAAAGCGGTCGATAGCTAATATCTGCCCGGCAAAGCACAGGGAGCATAAAAAGACAAGAACATCCCCTCCTGTGACGGTAAACGCTTCGGTAACGGAAATGAAATACAGTCCGAAAACGGCCAGAATGACCCCGAACCAGACACCGGCACGCGTTTTCTGGCGGAAAAAGAGCATGGCGAATACAGGCACCAATACCACATACAGAGCGGTAATAAAGCTGGCTTTTCCCGCACCGGTCGTTTGGATGCCCGCCTGCTGCAGAATGCTGGCAAGCGCCAAAAAAGAGCCGCAGGCAAAGCCGCCCTGCAGCAGTTTTTTACGGTAAAACGGATCCCGCAGGCCGGCGGAGGCAGTCTCCTCTTCGGTCATGCCGGACCGCTTTCTGCGGGAGGCCTGCCATTTCCGGAACAGCCACAGTCCCAGGGAAAGCACCGCTGTCGCGATCACGCTGCGGCATGCGTTGAAGGTGATCGGCTCTACGGCCTCCGCCGCGATTTTCTGGAAAGAAAAAGCCGCGCCCCAGATCATAGCTGCCAGAAGCGGCAGCACCGTATGCTGAATGAATTTATTTTTCATGTTTTTTGATCTCTCCCGGAACCTGCAGACGGCTGGCCAGCTCAAAGCGGTTTTCTTTTGCATCCCGGCTGGACAGCTTTACATGCGGATACCGTGCCGCGAAATAGTCCCGCATCCTGACGGCGAAGGCCAGAGAGCGGTGCTGCCCGCCCGTACAGCCGAAACCGATCACCAGATTCATTTTCCCTTCTTTTTCGTAGAGCGGAACGGAATACTCCAGGTAGTCCCGGATCTTTTCGAACAGGCACACGGCCTCCTCCGATGCGAAAATATAGTCCTGCACCGCCCGGTCTTCGCCGGTCAGCGCACGCAATTCCTGAATATAGTACGGATTCGGCAGGCAGCGGACATCGAACACCAGATCCGCATCCGCCAAAATCCCGTATTTGAAGCCGAAAGCAACAAATTCCAGCGTAAAGCCCCGGTCTCCGTCTGCCGCGTAGCGGTCCGCGATCTTCTGCCGCAGCTGCGCCATATTCCAGCGGGACGTATTGAGCACGGTATCGGCCAGCTGCCGGAGCCCGCTGAGTTTATCGCGCTCCATCCGGATCGCTTCCGACAGATCGGAGGCTTCCCCTTTCAGGACCAAGGGATGAAGACGCCGCGTTTCCTTATAGCGGTGCTGCAGCTCCGTATCGTCCGCATCCAGAAAAAGGATGTTGGTCTTCGTGCCTTCCTTCGAAAGGCCCTTCAGCAGAGCCTCCATGCCCGGGAGCAGTGCCTCGCAGCGGATATCTACGGTTACAGCCATCCTCTGACGGCTCATCGCAGCCTCAGTCTTCTCATCGAGCAAATACAGCAGGAGCTGCGGAGGCAGATTGTCCACACAAAAATATCCGATATCCTCCAGCGTCTGGAGTGCAAGTGTTTTCCCTGCTCCGCTCATTCCCGTAACAAGCAAAAGTTCCATGCAGCCTCCTCTTCCGACCGACGAAAAACATAAAGAGGACCCGCAGGTCCCCTTTATGCATCCGATGCGATTACAATAGTATTACTTTTTCAGGAAACCGGGAACGCTGATCTCTCTGCGCTGAACGGTTGCGTCCGGAACACGGACCGGGGTACGCACGAAAGCGGAGGGATCGGCCGCCGGCTTCGGAGCATCCTGAGCGGGGGCTGCGGGGGCCGGTGCGGGAGACTGCTGCGGCTTGAAGGGCGTAGGACGGCTGATGGCGCTTTCGGAACGGAAGGAGCTCATTGCCTTCGCGATGGTCGCATCGGAAGTATCCTTGGCTTCTTCCAGGCCGGTCGCGATGACCGTAATGGACACATGATCCTGAACGGAATCGTCATACATGGCACCGAAGATGATGTTGGCATCCTCGCCTACCATCTCGGTAATATAGTTAGCGGCGTCGTAAACCTCCATCAGGCCGATATCACCGGAAACATTGATGATCACATGAGATGCACCGACAATATTGGTCTCCAGCAGAGGACTGGACACAGCCTGCTTAACAGCTTCGATGGACTTGTCGTCGCCGGTCGCGCTGCCGATACCGATATGGGCAATGCCCTTATCCTGCATAACGGTCTGCACGTCGGCAAAGTCCAGATTGATCAGCGCAGGTACGTTGATCAGATCGGTAATGCCCTGTACGGCCTGCTTCAGAACTTCATCGGCCTTGCGGAGAGCCTCGGGCATCGTGGTTCTGCGGTCAACGATCTCAAGCAGCTTATCGTTGGGAATCACGATCAGGGTATCGACGCTTTCTTTCAGGCGCTCGATGCCGGCGATCGCATTCTGCATACGAACCTTGCCTTCAAAACGGAAAGGCTTCGTTACGACGCCTACCGTCAGGATGCCCATATCCTTAGCCAGTCTGGCGATCACGGGAGCTGCGCCGGTACCGGTACCGCCGCCCATACCGCAGGTAACGAATACCATATCCGCACCCTGAAGGGCATTGGAAATATCCTCCGCGCTCTCTTCCGCAGCCTTCATACCCATCTCGGGACGGGCACCGCAGCCGAGGCCTTTGGTCAGCTTTTCACCGATCTGGATCGCAACGGGAGCCTTGCACATCTGCAGGGCCTGACGATCCGTATTGACACCGATATACTCCACACCGTCGGCATTGCTCTCGACCATGCGGTTGATAGCGTTATTCCCCGCTCCGCCGACACCGACCACGATGATCTTCGCGGCGCTCTCGGATTCGTTGATCTTGATTTCTAACACAATCTATATCCTCCCTATACAGCCATAACCAGCCAATAATCATCCTAACATCGCCGGAATCCCCCATAAAAATGCAGACTCAGACAGACAATGCCACTATATGACATTTTTTTGGAATAATCAAGGGGTGAATTTCGATTTTTTCAATTATTTTTCGGTCACCGGGAGATGAGTGTCTGCTCCTTATCATCGCTGAACACGTAAGAAGGATGCACGGCACTCGTGCGGTAATTATCCAGATACAATTTGCCGCTTCTGCCTGCCAGAGAAGGGAGGATATCGGCCATGACGCCCAGCTTTTCCTCCAGCTTATCGGCCTCGCCGAGGCTTACCTGCAGGCTGCCGAACTTGACCGTGATGCTTCCGCCGGAAAAATCCAGCCCGTTCGCTAGCTCAAGAAGACTCTTTTCCGTCCCGTCGACGCGGATCCCATTATTCTGCAGGAACTGGCTGATGACCAGCATCGTACTGATCAGCGATTCCTTTTCCACCGGCAGCTTTTCTCCCAAAACGGCATATTTCAGATTCAGGCCGGATATTTCGGGCACCTCGGCCAGACGTCTGTGACTGCTTTCCACAACGACGCCGTCCCAGTCGAAATACATGTAGTAATCCTGGAAGGGGATGCACCCGGCCAGGGCTTTTTCGTAAACCGTGACCCGGACAGATCTGCCGCTGAATCTCATTTTATATTTTTCGAGGAAGGACATCTCCTTGTGCGGCAGCAGCCGGTCTCTGGCCCACAGCAGGAGCAGAGATTTTCCGAATCCGCCCGAAAGCAGCGCTTCGCTCAGCTCTTCGTCACTGTAATAGGCATTTCCTTCATAACGGATCTCCCCGACGGGGATAAAAAGGCCTCCGATCAGGCAGAATAACAGGACGCCGCAGAGTATTCCGATCGTTTTTTTCTTCATCTCTTATTCCTTCCCGTACCGAATTTGTTTGGATACATTGAGCACCAGCCCCAGCTCCGCCATCAGGAACAGTACGGACGAGCCGCCGTAGCTGATAAAGGGCAGCGTCACGCCGGTGTTCGGTATCGCGCCGGTCACGACTGCGATATGCAGGATCACCTGGACGCCGATGTGGCTCATCACGCCCAGAACGATATATGCACCGAAGCGGTCGGGAGCATTGACTACGATCATCAGCATGCGGTAAAGCATGAACACGAACAGCAGGATGATCAAAAACGCACCGAACAGCCCCAGTTCCTCACAAACGATGGAAAAGATCATATCGTTCGAAGCTTCCGGCACAAAACCGAGCTTCTGTATGCCGTTCCCCAGGCCCTTGCCGAACAGGCCGCCGGAGCCTATCGCGTAGAAGCCCTGCACCACCTGGTAGCCGTCGTCCTCCGCATATGCCAGAGGATCCTTCCAGACGAGGATGCGCTTCATCTGATAGCCCTGCAGGAGCGGGACCTTGCCGGCAAGCAGTACGATGATCAAGGCCAGGGCCGCAGCCCCGAGAAATACCCACAGAAACAGCTTTTTCCGTTTGCTGGGGACAAATACCATAAGAATGACGATCAGGGAAATGATGATGGCGGAACTCAGATTGTTCATAAATACCAGCAGAATGGGGACGCCTGCCAGTACCGCGATAAGGATCAGCCCCCGCCATTCATCCAGCTGCCGGCCCATCCGGACCATCAGCAGCGCGATCATCAGGATCAATGCGACCTTTACGATCTCCGCGGACTGTACCGTCTGCCCGCCGGGCAGCTTCAGCCAGCGCTTTTTTCCGTTCAGTTCCTTCCCGAGGGAAGTAAAATTCGTCAGAATCATGATGCCGACCGACCCGACATAGGCCAGCAGCGTCAGGAACTGATGTCTTTCCCAGATCTGGTAGGGGATCAGGGAGACCGCGATCATTTCGGGGATCCCGATCAGATACCAGATAGCCTGCTTTTTCAAATAGTAAGCATCGGCAAAGCCCTGGACCCTGGCCGTGTAATAGCTTGCGCTGTAAACCATGATCAGGCCGAAGCAGCTCAGGAAGATCACGACAAACAGCAGGCTGAAGTCATATTCACTTTTTCTTTTGTTCTGCAAAAGATTCTTTACCTTCATCTCTGCCGTATGCCGGATGCCTCCGGTCTACTCCTTTTCAGTCAGGTTCCGTACCAACTCCTTGAACCGTCTGCCGCGTTCCTCATAATCGGAAAACATATCCCAGCTCGCGCAGGCGGGAGAAAGCAGCACATACTCTCCTGCCGCGGCATGATCGGCAGCCGATGCGACGGCTTCTTCCAAAGAATCCACCCGCAGGACCTCTGCCGCATTTTCCCGGCGGCAGACCTTTTCAATCTCCGCTGCCGTCTGACCGAACAGGATCAGCAGCTTGACTCTGCCCCTGCACGATCTCAGCCATTCCGTGTAATCGGCTTTTTTATCATAGCCGCCCGCGATCAGGCAGGTCGGCCCCGGCATGGATTCGATGGCCTTGATGGCCGCGTCCGGGTTGGTCCCTTTCGAGTCGTTGTAATAACTGACGCCCCGTACGGTACGTACATATTCGATCCGGTGCTCTACGGCGCGGAACGTTTTCACCCGCTCGCGGATCACCTCTGCCGGTACCCCGAGGCTCATTGCCGCAAGCGCGGCGGCCAGAACATTTTCGTAATTGTGGCGTCCTGCCAGCAGCAGTTCACTGCAGCGGCAAAGCTCTTCCCGCACGCCCTCCAGATGCAGATACAGGGAACCGTCCTTCACATACCCGCCCACATCCGGTTCCCGCTGACTGCTGAACCACAGGACCTTCGCACGGGTCATTGCAGGCACATCCTGCAGCAGGGGATCTTCCAGATTCAGGATGCAGACCTGATCTTCCGTCTGGCAGCGGCATATTTTTTTCTTGATGGCCGCGTAGTTCTCCATTGTCAGATGCCGGTTCAGGTGATCCGGCGTGATATTCAGGACAGCGCTGACATCGGGAGCAAAATCGTCCATCGTCTCCAGCTGGAAGCTGGAAAGCTCCGCAGCGGTCACGGAGTCCGGGCCGGTTTTTTCCGCCTCGGAAGTATAGGCCCGGCCGATGTTCCCGACCACATGCACATCCTGAAAATATCCTTCCAGGATATGTCCCAGAAGCGAGGTCGTACTGGTTTTACCGTTCGTTCCGGTGATCGCGGCGACCCTGCCCTGCGCGAAAGCCCCTGCCAGAGATATCTCACTGACAACGGGAATGCCTGCCTGCCGCAGACGCTGCGCAAAGGGTTTATCCGCCGGGATGCCGGGGCTGATCACACACACCGAAACTGCCGGAAGTACCTTCGGAAGCTCGCCGCCGATGACCGTCAGCCGCTCTGCCGCCTCCGGCAGTTCCCGCAGCAGCTTCTGCGTATCCGGCACCTGTCTTTCATCGTACAGCCAGACGCGGTAGCCCTGCCGCAGAAGCAATGCGGCGCTGTTCATGCCGCTGATGCCGGCGCCGGCCACAAGCACGGGAAAACGAATATCCGGTTTTTTCATAGATTTCCTCCCGGAGCGGCCAGCCGTCCCTTATTTCATCCAGGTCAGAGTCAAGGCACTGAGAAGTGCCGTAACGAGCGTAAAGACATACACTACACGGGGTTCCGACCAGCCCATTTTTTCGAAATGGTGATGGATCGGTGCCATTCTGAAAAGTCTTTTGCCGTGCGTGAGTTTGAAATAGCCCACCTGCAGGATCACGCTGACGACCTCCAGCAGATAAATGAAGCCGATCGTCAGGATCACCAGCGGCTGCTTCAGTTCCAGGGCCGTGACCGATACATAGGCGCCGAGCGCCAGCGAACCGGTATCTCCCATGAACAGCATGGCTTTGTTGGTATTGTAAATGAGGAAGCCTGCCAGGGCCCCGGCCATCGCCAGGGACTGGACTGCCATCCCGCTGCCGGCCCGCAGGGAAATGAACGCGAGCGCACAGGCAGCTATCAGGGTCACACCGGAGCAGAGCCCGTCCAGGCCGTCCGTAAAGTTCGTACCGTTGTCGGTCCCCAGGATCACCAGAAACGCGAACGGGATATACACCCAGCCGAGCGTAAGACTGCGCCCGCTGAACGGAAGCAGGATCTCCGTCCCGCCTGCCTGACGCATCTTCCAGAAGCAATAAATGCCTGTAAAGATGAACTGCATCAGAAACTTCTGGCGGACGGTCAGCCCTTCGGACTGTTTTTTCAGGACTTTCAGGAAATCATCCAGGAATCCGACCAGACCGAAGCCGAAGGTCATCAGCAGTACCGGGAGCATTTCCGGATATTCTCCGATGAACACCAGGCAGGCTGCCAGCCATGCCGCCAGAAACGCGATCCCACCGATTGTCGGCGTCCCGGCTTTCACAAAATGATTTTCCGGACCGTCTTCCCGGATATGCTGCCCCAGCTTCCACTTTCTGAGCAGGGGAAGCATCAGCGGTACCAGGACCGCACAGATAAACAGGGCAATCACCCCTGCTGTTACGCCTTTTTGAATCATCCTGCCGCTCCTCTCGTCGGGCTTTCGGCAGTTTCCGGTTCATCCGGGATGACCGGTTCTGTCGGGACGACCGGCTCCTCTGCCGTTTTCCTGATGCCCAGGTAAGGCAGGATCGCCGTCATGATCTCCTGTTCCAGTACGGTCGCATCGTGAGCGCTGATCGTGGAGATATCCTCAACCACCGGCTCGTTGATAACGACATATACCAGAACCTTCGCATCCTCCGCCGGCGCGAAAGCCATGAAGGAGGTTACATATTTTTCATCTGTCAAAGGATACTTCTGTGCGGTGCCGGTCTTGCCGCCGACCGTATAGCCGTCGATCTTCGCTGCCCCTGCCGTACCCTCGGTAACCGTTTTTAATGCCGCGTCCCGCAGGAAGACGGATGTTTCTTCCGTAACCGTCTGCCGGACCAGCACGGCTCTTTTTTCTTCGACCAGTCCGCCGTTTTCATCCAGGATCTGGCTGACGATGCGCGGCTGGAAATAATAACCGCCGTTGATAAGTGAACAATAAGCCGCAGCCATCTGCATCATGGTGCAGGTAAAGCCCTGTCCGAAGGAAGACGTTGCCAGATTTATGGGCGTCAGGTCCTTTAAGGCGAACATGATGCCGGATGCCTCGCCGGGAAGGTCGATGCCGGTCGGCAGCCCCAGTCCCATTTCATGCTGGTACCGCAGGAAGGTGGAAGCGCTGACCCTGGTGGAAATATTCATCATCGCCACGTTGCAGGACTGCATCAGGGCGCCACGCAGGTCGATGGTACCGTGCTCTCCGTTGCATTTGATGAAGGTATTCTGGACCGTCTCGCCGCCATTGCAGCTAAAGAGCATTTCGGGCGTGACCGCATTTTCCTCCAAAGCCATGGCTACCGTAAGTTCCTTGGATACGGAACCGGGCGTATAGCTGTCGCTGACGGCAAAATTGCGCCAGAGGTTCGTTCTTGCCGCGGTCACCTCCGCATCGGTCATGGTCGCTTCTTCCAGCTTGGTATACAGGCTGGAAATATCCTTCGGATTGTTCGGGTCAGGCGTCTTGTCCGTCGCCAGCCCCAGGACTTCTCCGTTCGACGGATCCATGACGACGACGCCCAGATCCGTACATTCATGCGTCTGCAGGAATTCCCTGATCTTCTGTTCGATAAGTCCCTGCACCGTATAATCCAGTGTGCTGACCAGCGTGTAGCCGCCGATCGGGTCCACCGTGACGCTTTCCTTGTTTCCGTCTCCGTTGATATAGCTGTACGATTTTCCCGGCGTCCCGGTCAGCTGTTCGTTGTAATATTCCTCCAGCCCCCAATGACCTTCCGCACTGTCGTTCGAATATCCCATGACGGTCGCGCCCCGCATGCCCCCGGGATATACGCGCATATATTCGCCTTCAAACCATACGCCTTTTACCTTATCGCTGTGTTTCGGATTGCCCTTCTCGTCTTCCGAATTGTAGTCCTCCTGGTAGGCCAGGAAGCGCTCTTTATCAGCTTCACTGAGCCGGAAATCGAAACGCACATAGGCGCTTTTCGGATTTTCGTCGATGGCTTTCTCCACCTTGCTCCGGCTGTAGCCGAAAACGGTCGTCAGCGCTTCTATCGTCGCATTCCGGTTGGGGCGCGGATTGCTTTCATTGATCGTATAGTTGATCACCGAGGGGTCCAGGATCAGGTTGTAGACTTCTTCGCTGTAAGCCATCACCGTATAATTCCGGTCCGTGATGCTGCCGCGCCGTGCCGGGGTCGCCTGTGTGGAGTACCCCTGCTGCGACAGGACGATCTTCCCGTACTCTTCTTCGCGTTTGCTGCTGATCACTACCAGATGAGCCGCCAGGAACAGGAGCAGGAGCATCATGCCGGCGAATACAAAAAGCAGCGAACGGCTAGTTTCCCGGGAAATTCCCCTTTTGCCGACCCGGCTCGGCGAATAATCTTTCTTTTCCGGGGTATTGCCGGCCTTTCTTCCGGAAGAAGACATCGGCCCGCTGTAGTCAATCGGTCGGAATGTCTTCATATTGTCTTACATACTCTCTTTCATGTGCGATATAAGTCACCCGCTCGTTTGCATCGGGATAAACCATGCCGAGCTTTTCGGTCGCGACCTGATAGACCTCCTCCAGATCGATCTCGGCTTCCATCCGTTCCGCAGAAAGAAGGTTGTCCGTTTTCAGGCGGGACAGCTCCGCCTGCATGTTGGAGATCATTTTCAGGCTCCGGTTGATATCCGCCGTAACACGTACATAACGGACGGCAGATATCAGGATCAGCACCGTCATAACGCCGAACAGGACTACCAGCTTCAAGGGGATCGCCTTGTGTACGGCGCGGTTTTTCAGTACCTGACGGCTGACTCTTTTCGGTGCCAGCTCATCGTCCTCTTCCCAGGCCTCCGGGATCTGCAGCGCGGTATTGCCTTCCGTATAAAGATAATTGTTTTTTCTTTCAGTCTCTTTCATGGTTGCCGCCTTCCGGACGATGGTCTTTCTGTTGCTTAAATATGTTCAAATACTCTTAGCTTTGCGCTCTTGGAACGGCTGTTCCGCTGCATTTCCTCCTCGGAAGGAAGAATGGGCTTTCTGGTGATCACGCGGCCCTTGCTGACTCTTCCGCATACGCAGACCGGGAAATTTTTCGGGCAGACGCAGGGGCTTTCCGCCGTCCGCATAATGTTTTTCACCAAACGGTCTTCCAACGAATGGAACGTGATGACTGCCAGCCGCCCGCCGGGTGCCAAAGCATCCAGGATCCGATCCAGATCATCCTCCAGCACCTTCAATTCCCCGTTGCATTCGATGCGGATGGCCTGGAAGGTCTTCTTGGCAGGATGCCCTCCGGTCTTTTGATATTTCCCGGGGATGGACTGCTCGATGATCCTTACCAGTTCCCCCGTCGTCCCGATGCGGTGTGTTCTGCGCTCCGCAGCGATCCTGCGGACGATCAGCGGTGCGAAACGTTCCTCGCCGTAATCAAACAGGATCCGTTTCAGCTCCTCTTCGGAATAATCGTTCACGATCATTTCCGCTGTCAGGGCCGCGTCTCTGTCCATGCGCATGTCGAGGGGCGCATCGGCCATATAGGAAAAGCCGCGTTCCGCATTATCCAGCTGATAACTGGATACGCCCAGGTCCAACAAAATCCCGTCGGCCTTTCCCGCCTGCAGCTCCCGCAAAACCTCGGGGATACTGCCGAAATTGCTTTTGACTGTCTCGTAGGAGCCGTCAAGTTTTTCTTCTTCCTTCACGGTTTTCAGCCTGGCTCCGGCCGTCGCCAAAGCATCGCTGTCCCGGTCGATCCCGACCAGTCTGCCGCCGGTTCCCAGTCTCCGAAGAATACACGAAGCGTGGCCGGCACCTCCCAAAGTACCGTCCACGTACAGGCCGTCAGGCTTGATATTCAAATTGTCCAGACATTCATTGAGCAGGACCGGAACATGTGAAAACTCCATATTCCCTCCTTCCGGCTGTGGAAAAGCTATCCGGCGGCCGCTTCACCGGTTCAGATACCCAGATCGGCCATGTTTTCCGCCAGTTCGTTTACATCATCGTAGGAAGAAGCTTCTTCCCAGCGCTGTTTTGACCAGATCTCCATCCGGCTGCCGACGCCGCACATGATGACGTCTTTTTCAAGTCCCGCGGCTTCCCGCAGATTCTGCGGCAGAAGCACGCGTCCCTGCTTGTCCGCCTCCACCTCAACGGCCCCTGCCAGGAAATACCGGCTGAATTTGCGGGCGTTGGTGTTCGTGATAGGCAGCTTCTGCAGCTTCGCTTCAAAGCGGTTCCATTCCTCCGGAGGGAAGGCGAACAGACAGCCGTCCAGGCCCTTGCTGATGACGAATGTATCTGTCAGCTGATCCCGCAGCTTTGCCGGAATGATCAGTCTGCCCTTAGCATCCAGGCTGTGACTGTACTCTCCCATCAACATGAAGCCGTTCCCCCTTTCGGTCGGATTTCGGGGCGGTGATTCGCCACTTCGCACCACTTTGTGGCACTTTTCACCCCATTTGCCTCCATTTTACTCAAAAACAGCGAAAAAACAAGCGAACATATGTTTTCCTGCATAAAAAAAGAAGAAACATTTCCGTGAGAAATGTTCCCTGCTTCTGCCGTTTTTCTGTGCGATTTCACTGAAAAAGGCACCGGAGATCATCCGGTGCCTGTCTGATAAAAACTATTTCAGGAAGGTCCCCAGCAGGCTCCTTGCCAGCGTCGCGCCGACATTGCCGCCCAGCTTTTTGCCGAAGCTGCCGAACGCGGAGCCGAGAGCCTTGCCCGCCTCGCGGCCCACCGTTCCGGCGGCCGATTTTGCGACGGATGAAGTGACCTTGCTGCTCTTTTTCTTTTTGGCGGCTTTTGCCTTTTCGGCCGCTTTTGCCCCGGCCTGCGCCTCCTTTTCGGCGGCAGCGCTCTGAGCTGCCTCCTGATCCTCCAGCTTCTTCTTTTCATGATACCGCATGAAGAACTCATACGCGGAATCACGGTCAAACATATTCTGATAGCGGAGGTAAGCCTGGCTCTGCAGCACCAGCCGACGGATCTCTTCCTCACTCAGGCTGTCCTTCATACTGCAGGGCATATCGATCTTCACCTTCTCCACGACGGTCGGGATACCGCTCCCGTCCAGCGCGGAGACGAGTGCTTCGCCGATCCCCAGATTCAGCAATGTCTCATAGGTATCAAAGGCGGGATTGGCCCGGAAGGTCGCCGCCACGGACTTGACCATTTTTTCCTCGGCTGGCGTATAGGCACGCAGACCGTGCTGGATCTTGGTCCCGAGCTGTGCCAGAACCGCATCCGGGATATCGCGCGGACTCTGCGAAATGAAGAACACCCCGACACCCTTGGAACGGATAAGCTTGATCACCTGCTCCAGCTTATCCGTCAGCGCCTTGCTGATGTCCTTGAACAGCAGATGGGCCTCGTCAAAGAAGAAAGCCATACGGGGCCGCGCCAGATCCCCCACCTCCGGCAGGGTCTCGAAAAGCTCGGAAAGCATCCAGAGCAGGAACGTCGCGTACATCGTGGAGTCACATACCAGCTGCCGCGCATCCAGGATATTGATCATCCCTCTTCCGTCCTCACCGCGGCAGAACCAATCGCCGATATTGAGAGCCGGTTCGGCAAAATACTGCTCTCCGCCCTTAGCCTCCAAGGCAACGATATTGCGGATAATGGTCTGGATGCTCACCTTGGGGATGCTCCCGTAATCGGCTCCCAGCTCGGAAGCATTTTCCGACATATACTGCAGCATGGCTTTCAGGTCCTTCGTATCGATCAGCAGCAGCTGCTGATCGTCCGCGATCTTAAAGGCCACGGTAAGCAGATCGGACTGCGCAGGCGAAAGGTCCATCAGCTTTGCGAGCAGGACCGGGCCCATTTCCGATACGGTCGTCCGGACCGGGATCCCGTTCTGCCCGAAAATATCCCAAAATGTCACGGGACAGCGCACGGCCATTCCCGCCAGATCGCCCTTTACATCCGAGAAAAAGACCGGCACGCCCGCCTCGCTGAAAGACTCCGCGAGCAGCTTCAGGGTAGTCGTCTTGCCTGTACCCGTGGCACCGGTGATCAGGCCGTGACGGTTCGCCATTTTGAGTTCAAAGCCGATTTCCTTTTCTCCTGCCCGGCCCAGTATGATTTTTTCATCCCGAATCATGCCTTTTCCTCCTCTGTGCCTGCCTCAGCGGCCGGTTTTTCCTGTCCGGCGGGAACAGCCTCCGTCTGCACGGCAGCCGCATGTTTCGCCTTTCTGAGCCCCAGCACCAGCAGGACCGCTGCCGAAATGACCAGCACGCCCGAAAGCAGCTGTGAAACAGCCAGGCCGGTACTGCCGATAGTCAGCTGGTCCGTGCGCAGGCCTTCGATCCAGAAACGGCCGGAGCCGTAACCGATAAAATACAGCAATACGATCTCCCCGTCGAATTTCTTGCGGGGCGTCATCACCAGCAGAAGGATCAGCGTCGCCAGGCTCCAAAGGCTCTCATACAGGAAAGTCGGATGCACCTGGATATAGGTCACGCCGTCCACGGCAAAGCTGTGCTGCAGCAGGTCTGCGGTCACCATATTGGGATTCACCTTGGCCAGATTCAGGGCCATGGCAAAAGGGCCGTCCGTATAGCCGCCGAAGGCTTCCATATTGAAGAAATTGCTCCAGCGTCCGGTACATTGTCCCGTGATCAGGCCGCAGATGGCCGTATCGATGACCAGCGGGAATTTCAGTTTTCTCTTTTTGCAGAACAGATAGACCGTCAGGACTGCCGCGATGACACCGCCGTAGATGGCCAATCCGCCCCCGCGAAGGTTAAAGATCTGCTTCAGATCATCCTTATAATAGTCCCAGGCGAAAATCACATAATACAGTCTGGCACCGATGACCCCGAAGATCACGCCGTAAAACATCAAATCCCAATAGGTATCCGCTTTTTGATTGGTTTTTTTTGCGGTATAAAGCGCCACGCCCAGGCCTGCCAGCACGGAGCAGGCAATGACCGCGCCGTAAAAATATACATCCAAACCAAAGAGCCGGAAGCTCTTCGCCCAATCCGAAAAACGGATCCCCAGATTCACAAACCAGATATCAACCGTTGACATAGTATCTCTTCCTGTTAATCCGGCTCACCGCAGTCCGCAAGGCTGCAATATTCGCGCAGTGCCCGGCGGCGGTCGCCTTTTTCTTCCGAATTTTTGAGAATCTCGGCCAGTTCACTGCAGCGGACCGCCTTTTCCAGATTCTTTCCGTCCGTTACGGTATCGCTCACCGGGAAGGAAAGCTCCCGGCTGACCGTTTCCCCGATCTCCTTCCAGCGCAGGGAAAGCGTTGCCAATTCCCCGGAGGATGTCAGCTGCGCCGTTTGATATTTCAGCGGCTTTTCGCTTTCTTCGCCGCCTCGCTTCAGCTCGAACAGGGCAATGCAGCTGCTGCCGCTCCCGAAGGTCTCCGCGATGACTGCGTCATTCGTGAAATCCTCGTGCGAAAGCTGACGGTTTTCAAAGCCGATCAGCCGGTAGGACGCAACGCGGGCCGGATTGAATTCCACCTGCGCCTTCACATCTACGGCAATCGGATAGATCAGCGACTCATAGCGGTCCCGGAGACATTTTTTCGCGTCATCCACGGAATTGATCACAAAATAATTGCCGTTGCCGTTCTTCGCCAGCGCTTCCAGCTTATCGTCCTGCAGGTTGTACAGGCCCGTTCCGATGGCGGAAAAGAACGCCCCGCTCTTTTTCTTATCTTCGATCAGGGTCTTCAGATCTGCGGAAGAGGTGATCCCGAAATTCAGGTCGCCGTCTGTCACCATAATGACCCGGTTCACACCGCCCTCGACAAAATTCTCGCGGACGATATCGTAAGCGGTCTCGATCCCCTTTGAACCGTAGGTACAGCCGAATATCGCGGCCTTTTCCAGCTTTTCGCAGACATAGGAAATGTCATGTGTCCTGCTCTTTTTCATCCCGTCGATGAAAAGATGGTCCGTATCGGAATAGGTGATCACACTGAAGGTATCCCCTTCATTCATGCGAAAAAAAACCGTCGCCAGAGCCATCCGCAGCTGCGGTTTCTTGCTCATCATACTGCCCGAAGTATCCAGCAGCATAACGATATTCTGATGTGCCGGCAAGGCTCTGCTGCCCTGGATTCCCAGAAACAGATATTCCTTATCGCCGCATTTTCCGAGTTCCTTCGTCACGGCAAACTTTACACCCTGCGGCTGTTCCAGAGAATAATCCGCGTAATTGAGCAGTTCCTCCGTCCGGACCATATCGTGATGGATATTCGTATTCCGCCGGAAATTGCCGACAAGGACGGTCGCGGCAGCCGTATTGTAGGTAGTACGGAAGGTCGCGGTCGGTGAAGTCAGCGTATTGCGGAAGCGGCTGTCCTCAAAAGAGTCGTAGGAGTCCCAGCGCACCGCCTCCAGAATATCCGACGGCACCCCGGGCATCGCCGCGAACGCGGCGGCGGGAGCACACGCAGAGGCACTGCACACCGCGGCTTCCTCACAGACCGCCGCTGCGTCCGGCACCGGCTCTCTTACCTGCACCGCCTGGACCCGTGCCATGCTTTTTACGGCAGTATTTGCCATGCCGACAGGCTGTGCACCCAATACTCTCCCGAACAGGCCGCCCAGGCCGGGCCTGCTTTCCCTTTCCGTATATTCAAACAGTTTCAGGATCTTCTCGGCTTCCTTTTCCGTATAGCCGAGAGAAATATAGTATTCTTTTTCCGTCATTTTCGGTCTCTCTTTCCACAGGCCGCAAAAGGCAGACAGCCTTACGGCTCCATATATGCTTCGTAAATCTCCAGGGACAGCTTTGCCAGCATCGGTTCCGCGAATAAGTGCTTGTAATCGGCAAGATATTCCTCATAAGGCGCCATATTTCCGTTGTAAAGCATCGCCAGAATATACCGGCCGTTATCGGTGAATACGATCCCGGCGTCATTGGCGACACGGTCCAGACTGCCGGTCTTATGGGCGACCTTGACATAATTCGGGAGCAGCGCGGGAATACGCCCGTTGGTCTGGCACTTTTTCAGAATCGAAATGGCATATTCCGTCATTTCCGGGCCCAGGAGCTTTCCGTCCGACAGCATGCGGAAATACCGGATGAGTTCCGCGACGGTGGTCCGCTGCGGGCAGTCGGCAAGGAAGAAATCGCTTTCACGGTAACTCGGCTTGCGGTAATTGCCTTCCTCTTTCAGATTCGGCGTCTTCTGGAACAGGGCCACGCAGCCGCAGCCGAGCTCGATCACGGTATCACGGAACCCGTGCTCCTGCATATAGGCCTTCACGGTATCCAGACCGACGCGGCGGAGGATCTTATCGGTCGCGATATTGTCGGAATACATCATCATCAGATTGGAAAAGCTCCGCAGCGTCATGGAAGTCGTGCCGGGCTCCAGGCGGATCAGGATGCCGCTTCCGGCCACATAATCCGCTTCCTCGTACGTCCAGACCTCATCCAAAGAGATCTTTCCCTCTTCCGCCATGTGCAGCAGCGCCGCGAAAAGCCAAAGCTTGAAAATACTGGCAGTCGGCAGAGCAAGATCACCGTCCAGGACATACGATTTTCCGCTTTCCAGATCGTAAAACCCAAGTCCCATCAAAGCTCCCGTCTTTTGTCTGCAGGCATCCATTGCGGCTTTTATTTTCTCATAATTCATTGTTTTTTCCTCCTTGTTTCCGGCCGGATCACCGATCCCGCCGCCTGTCATAACTGTCTTTGCCATTATAATCTTTTCGGGAAAGACTGTCAATTTTTCTTTCGGCACAGGCGGAAAACAGCCGCCCGGCTTCTCCTTCGCGTAAAAGGGCCATTCCGCCGATCCGGAAAAACGGGGTCGGGAAGCCACGAAAAAAACGTAAATTCCCAAAGTAAATCCCACAGTAGATAAACGCTTGGATTTAGTATGGGAAATCGATGAATTTAGTGTGGGAAAAGGAGAAAAAACAGGAGAAAATCGGGAAAATCAAAGGATTTTTTGCATGTGAAATAAACC
>JAZLHR010000041.1:0-3365 GCA_045616945.1 Lachnospiraceae bacterium
GTAGGGCATATCTTCCTGGGGAAGGATGCGGCTGACGACGCCCTTGTTGCCGTGACGGCCGGCCATCTTGTCGCCCACGCTGATCTTGCGCTTCTGGGCGATGTAGACACGGACGACCTCATTGACGCCGGGGTTCATTTCGTCACCGTTTTCGCGGGTGAAGACCTTCACGTCCACCACGATGCCGCTTTCGCCGTGGGGCACCTTCATGGAGGTGTCGCGCACCTCTCTGGCCTTCTCGCCGAAAATGGCGCGCAGGAGGCGTTCCTCCGCAGTCAGTTCGGTCTCGCCCTTAGGCGTTACCTTGCCGACCAGGATATCGCCGGTACGTACTTCCGCACCGATGCGGATAATGCCCCGCTCGTCCAGATCCTTCAGGGATTCTTCGCCGACACCGGGCACATCGCGGGTGATCTCTTCGGCACCCAGCTTGGTATCGCGGGCCTCGGTCTCGTATTCTTCGATATGGAGGGAGGTAAATACATCGTCCTGCAGCAGACGCTCGCTCAGCAGAACGGCGTCCTCGTAGTTATAGCCTTCCCAGGTCATGAAACCGATCAGCGGGTTCTTGCCCAGACTGATCTCACCGTTATGGGTGGAAGGGCCGTCGGCCAGAACATCACCGGCCTCTACGCGCTGATTCTTATCTACGATAGGCTTCTGATTGTAGCAGTTGCTCTGGTTGCTTCTCTTGAACTTGGACAGGCGGTATTCATCTACCACACCGTCGTCGCGGCGGACAACGATATGGTCCGCATCCACCAGGATGACCGTACCGGCATTCTTGCAGACAACGCATACGCCGGAGTCAACGGCAGCCTTGGCTTCCATACCGGTACCGACGATAGAGGATTCCGTCACCATCAGCGGAACGGCCTGACGCTGCATGTTGGAGCCCATCAGCGCACGGTTCGCGTCATCGTTTTCCACGAAAGGAATCATGGAAGTGGCTACGGAGAATACCATCTTCGGGGATACATCCATGAAGTCGATGCGGGAGGCCTCGAACTGACTGGTCTCTTCTCTGAAGCGGCCGGTCACAGCCTTCTGCATGAAGTGGCCCTGCTCATCCAGCGGGGTATTCGCCTGGGCTACGATGAACTTATCTTCTTCATCGGCAGGCATATAGACCACTTCGTCCGTTACACGGATATTATTGGGATCGGACTTGTCGACTCTGCGGTAAGGGGCCTCAACAAAGCCGTACTCGTTCACACGGGCATAGCAGGCCAGAGAGTTGATCAGACCGATGTTGGGACCTTCAGGGGTCTCGATAGGGCACATACGGCCGTAATGAGAATAGTGAACGTCTCGGACTTCCAGGCCGGCACGGTCACGGGACAGACCGCCGGGGCCCAAAGCGGAAAGACGGCGCTTGTGCGTCAGTTCGGACAGAGGGTTGTTCTGATCCATGAACTGAGACAGCTGCGAACTGCCGAAGAACTCCTTCACGGCAGCCGTCACGGGCTTGATATTGATCAGGGACTGGGCGGAAATATCCTCCTGGTCCTGCGTGGTCATGCGCTCACGCACCACTCTCTCCAGACGGGACAGACCGATGCGGTACTGATTCTGCAGCAGTTCGCCGACCGCACGGATACGGCGGTTGCCCAGGTTATCGATATCATCGAAATTGCCCATGCCGAAGGGCAGGGTCAGGCAGTAGCTGACGGAGGCGAAAATATCATCCTTCGTGATATGCTTCGGCACCAGATCCTTCGCGGAGCGGTGCAGCATTTTCTTCTGCGTTTCGCTGTCGGGATATTTCTCCAGGAATTCCATCAAAGCAGGATAATATACCAGTTCCTTGATGCCGAATTCCTTCGGATCGTAGTCCACATACAGGCTCATATCTACGGCGCGGTTGCTGATGACCTTGACATCCCTGCCTTCCGCAGCCGTTACCAGTACGGACGCGATACCGGTATTCTGGATCGCATCGGCCAGCTCTTCGGTCAGGACCGCACCGGCCTCGGCGATCAGCTCGCCGGTCGCCGTATCCACAACATCCTCAGCCAGCTTTCTGCCGGTAATACGGCGCTTCAGCTGAAGCTTCTTATTATATTTATAGCGGCCTACCTTGGCCAGATCGTAACGGCGGGCGTCAAAGAACATGCCGTCGACCAGGCTTCTGGCATTTTCTTCCACAAAAGGTTCGCCGGGACGGATCTTGCTGTACAGATTTTCCAGGCCGGTGGTCACATCACGTACGATCTTGGTGTTATCATCTTTGTGAGGCGGGTCGTCCTTCTGGAAGCAGGCATCCAGCATGGGATGCTCGCCGAAATATTCCGTGATCTCTTCATTCGTGCCGATTCCGAGCGCGCGCACAAGTGCCGTCGCGGTGACCTTACGGGTGCGGTCCACGCGAATCCAGAAAACATCATTGGAATCGGTCTCGAATTCCAGCCATGCGCCGCGGTTCGGGATGATCTGGCTGGAGTAGAGGGGCTTGCCGGTCTTGTCGCGGTCCAGGCTGAAATACACGCCGGGGGAACGGACCAGCTGGCTGACGATGAGGCGCTCTGCCCCGTTGATAACAAATGAACCGCTGCCGGTCATGAGCGGCATATCGCCCATGAAGATCTCGTGCGCACGGATCGCGCCGCTGTTCAGATCGATCAGATTTACCTTTACCTTCAGAGGAGCTGCGTATGTAGCATCTCTTTCCTTGCACTCCTCTATCGTATATTTTATCTCATCCTCGCAAAGCCGGAAATCGGTAAACTCCAAGCTAAGGTTGCCGTTGTAGTCTTTGATGGGAGAAATATCTTCAAATGCTTCTTTCAGACCTTCTTTCAGGAACCACTCATAAGAGTCCTTCTGAATTTCGATCAGATTCGGCATTTCCAGAACTTCCCGCTGCTTCGAGTAGCTCATGCGCACATTCTTTCCGGACTGGACCGGGCGCATTCTGTACTTTTCCATAAACGCATCACCCCGCAATGATTATAATGCACGCAAGTGGACAATACTGCATACTAGTCCACAATAGTGCAAATTTCATCCTATCAAATTGCCGTCAAGATGTCAAGCAAAATTTTCGGTTTTTCAAGCAAAATTTTCGGTTTTTCAAGCGAAATTTTCGGTTTTTTTTCAAATAGAATCGGAGAGTTTTTCACAATACTGATTTTGCATTCCGCGGGCTGCCGGCAAATGTAAAAAGCCCGGATATCGCAAAACGCAGAAGCCGCCGAAAATGCTGATATTTCAACATTTCCGGCAGCTCATTATTCTTTCGTTCCTTAAACGGAACACAAAGCCACTGCTGATCCAGGCCGCAAGCGACCTGAATCAGCAGCTATCATCCGTTTTTTATTTTACGACACATTCCTCCGGGGATAACAAACGGAAGATCTTTAAAT
>JAZLHR010000042.1:0-37568 GCA_045616945.1 Lachnospiraceae bacterium
AACAAGAAATACATGAACATGAAGCACTTGGAGGCGATGGACGACACCGCCTTCCTGGCTGGCTGACCTCATTCAGCAGAGTCTGCAAACAAATTTGCGCATAATACTTGACACTACCACCCCGCGGCGGATGTGCGCCGTCAGGTTTGGACGGACTGCTGCCGCTACCTGCGCGAGCTTGCGGGCGAATGATCCTGCGAATACTGTATAAAGACCCCCGGACACCTTGTCCGGGGGTCTTGCTGTTCAGAGGGCTCTTGCAGGTTGGCAGTGAGATCCGTGTTCGTCTGAAATCGGAATCACGATTTTGTTTTTATCGAATATTCGGCTGATTTCGTGAATTCGGCATCGCTGCCGGCGTCGGTAAATAATTCGCGTGAATACTCTATCCCCTGATGCTCCATACATATCTCCAAAAAGCAGAGATAGATCCCGATATCGATGCGGTTGTAATATAGGGCTGCTTTCGGCGGCATGATCCCGATCTTGCCTGATTTCCTGTACCGGCTGACGGTGATCGTACCGTTTTTATTTTCCGTAAACCAGGGCTGTGAATTGCATGCACTGGGTGCAAAACGGGCAATGTCCGCGATTCCCGGATCGTCGCCGGACCAGACTTCCTGAATCGATTTTCGTTTTGCTTTGAACATATCTTTGCGATACAGCGACGGATCGCTCACTTTGTGGATCGCGATCATGATGACGAATTTCAGTGCATCGTAATCGGGTATATCCGGTTTGCCGATCCCGTACCATAAGGTGCCGATATCATGCTGCACCAGATAGAGGTCCAGCTGCTCGCCTATGTAACCGGCATTCATCAAATAATTATCTTTTTCTTCGCTGTAGATCAGGATGCAGTATTCCGCATCTCGCTTCAGATTGATTATGTTTGCCGGGACGATACGGATCGCCGTTTTGATCTCCGGATATAAGCTCTCGAAATCCTCATAAGCTGTTTCGATATCCGCTAATTCTTCCTGCGAGACCGTATCATGACCGACACCCCTGAATAAATGAAAGGATTTTCTCTTGAATATTGCTTCGTATAATTTCTCTTTCATATCACGCCTCCCGGATAAATCTTATTGCAGTACAGATTAATCGCAGCTTCATTATACAAACTAATTTTTAAACGGACAAGTGAAACGAGAAAGTTTTAAAAAATTTGTAGGAAACAAATGTAGACCGGATCCCGGCATGTTCCTTCTGAAATGCACAGAAAAGTTTGAAATATAAGGCTACAAAAAAGCAGCCGCAGCACATAAAATGCTGCGGCTGAATTTGTTTGTCGGTTTCCTCCATACGGAACGCGGAGACCGATATTTGTTTTGTGATTTAGCGGAAATCATTCGGAAAGCAGCTGCAGAACCTCGCTCCGGACTGCCTGGAAATGACGGATGTCGATATCATATTCGAAGCAGTTGGTGCAGAGCCTGGCGGCGAGCTCATAGGCTTTTTCCTTCGGCAGCTGTTTCAGAAGCTCCATGTCCTCTGCGCCGAAAAGCTGGATCTGCGCACGGAGACTGTTGTAAACGCAGCCGTCGCCGGGATAAACGATGAAGCTGTCACCGGGCGGCAGAAGATGACCTTCATCCAGCAGGCAGTTGTGCTGTACTGGATCCAGATTGCCGTAGTTGTTATATCCCCAATGCAGATAGCCGAGGAAACCCTCCTTGGCGGCGATCCAGAACATATACCGGCCGGCCAGCAGAGGGAGGTCGGTGGAGCGGTTCATCCATTTGTTGGCGGGGAAGCCGCAGGAATAGATCGTCATGGGGATACCGGCGGCCTGAAGCGCCTTATATTCCGCATAGTTCGTATCGAAATCCTTCTGCTTCAGGCACCACATATCCGCTGCACCGAGGGCGTTCTGACATTCGATCGGGTCATGGATGAAGATGCCGGGCATGCATTGGCGGCAGATGGAAGAGAGGGTATGATAGGCGTCGCTGCTGGCTGTCTGGGCTTCGTCTTCCAGTCCCTGGAAATACTGCTTCTGCCAGCCGTTCCGGCAGACCATTTCCCACAGAGTATCGAAATACAGCTTGAGCTCCCAATAGGCACGCGGATCGCGGACTTCGATCTCCGGATTCCACTCGAGGTAGACTTCCGGTTCGCGCCATTTGCGGAAACGGGCACAGAAATGACCGTAAATATACCGGAAGCCCTTAGCCAGAGCCATACGGCCCATCTTTTCGACCACGGAGATATCAAAGGCGATCAGCTTTCCGTTTTCGTCGAAAACAGGCTTGGGAGAGGGAAGTAGGAAATGATTGCAGCGGATTTCCTGCTGCCTGTCCAGATATTGATCGACCAGCGCCCAGAATTCGTCACTGTTTTCCTTGACGTGATGTTGGAAGCAGATGTCTTTGACCGTAAGCCAGTTCTGAATGATGGATTCGGTGTCGTGCAGGGACGGGATCTGTGCCTTATGAACGGTCAGCAGGAGCGTGATCGAAGCACTGTCGCGGGCCGCTTTGAGGTGCAGGGTCAGTTCCGTGCTGCGCGGTTCCGTGCAGCGGTCTGCCTCCAGGCGAAGGAAAAAGACCTTCTGGCCGGCGGAAAGGCGGCACTTGGACGGGTCCTTGATCGGAACGGTGATATCGTAAACACTGAAGGGAGCTTCACGCGTTACGAAATCCTTGACGTCATCGTAACAGGCGGAAACATGATTCTTGACGCCGCTGTTGTAGTCTACCAAAGTGGGACGGAGCTGATGCCAGAGTACCTTGACGCCTTCCGGCAGATCTGCCGAGAGAGAAAAATGTTCCGACTCACTGTCAGTCCAAAGGATCAATCCGGTATGACCGCCGCGTGCCAGCTGCAGGTCGGGCTGAATCTCTTCGGGGACGATGTCGGGATAAACCCAGGTATTCTCATCGAGCGCAATCAGTTTCATAACAGTACCTTTCCAACACGATTTCTTTCTCGGATGCCGGGGCATTTTACAAAATATGTATAAAGCCGATGTCCCGCCAAAGATCCGCCTATTACAATATCATATAACTGTTTCGAAATTATTGCAAATAAGATATAAATGCTTGCAAATTGAACGATTATGCGATCAGGAAAGGGCCAGCTTGCCGTCGCGGACAGACAATTCCAGATCCGTTCCGGGTTCGGCTTCGCCTGCGATCAGATGTCTTGCCAGCAGCGTCTCCACATGGCTCTTCAGATAGCGCTTGATCGGTCTGGCACCGTAGGCCGGGTCATAGCTTTCGGTGATGATCATATTTCTGGCTTCATCCGTCAGATGCAGCTTCAATTGTTTCTCGGCGAGCCGTTTTCCGAGCTCTGCCAGCTGCAGGTCTACGATACCGGCCAACTGTGCCTGCTGCAGCGGTTTGAAGAATATGATCTCGTCCAGTCTGTTCAGAAATTCCGGACGGAAGCTGCGGGAGAGCAGCTTCTTGACTTCGGATACGGCGGCTGCGGGGATCTCGCCGCTTTCACCGACGGATTCCAGCAAAATATCGGAACCCAGATTGGAAGTCAGAATGATGATGGTATTCTTAAAATCCACCGTACGTCCCTGCGAATCGGTGATGCGTCCGTCATCTAATACCTGCAGGAGGATATTGAATACATCCGGGTGCGCTTTTTCGACTTCATCCAGTAAAATGACCGAGTAGGGCTTGCGGCGGACTGCTTCCGTCAGCTGGCCGCCTTCTTCGTAGCCGACATATCCGGGAGGCGCGCCTACCAGGCGGCTGACGCTGAATTTCTCCATATATTCGCTCATATCGATGCGGATCATGGATTTTTCGTCATCAAAGAGGGTCGCGGCGAGTGTTTTGGCAAGTTCGGTCTTCCCGACGCCGGTGGGACCCAGGAACAGGAACGAACCGAGGGGGCGGTTCGGATCCTGAATACCGGCTCTGGAACGCAGGATCGCTTCCGAAACGCCGGAAACGGCTTCTTCCTGCCCCAATACCCGTTCGTGCAGGATATCTTCCAGGCGGAGCAGTTTTTCGCGTTCGCCTTCCATCAGACGGGAAACGGGGATGCCGGTCCATCGTCCGACGATCCTTGCGATCTTTTCCTCCGTGACCTTATCCCGCAGCAAGGTGGCCGTAGGGCCGGTCTTCGATGCTTCTTCGGCCTCCTCCAGTTCTTTGCGCAGGCGGGGCAGCTGCCCGTATTTCAGTTCGGCAGCCCGGTTCAGATTATAATTCCGCTCGGCCTTTTCAATCTCTTTTCCGGTTTCTTCTATGGATTCACGCAGCTTCTGCACTTTGCCGATGGAGGCCTTTTCCAGCTCCCAGCGGGCTTTCATGCGGCTGAATTCGTCCCGCAGCTGTGCCAGCTCCTGACGGACTTCTTCCAGATGCTCCGCGCTCAAACGGTCGTTTTCTTTTTTAAGCGCGGCTTCTTCGATCTCCAGCTGCATGATCTTGCGGGAGATCTCGTCCAGCTCGGTGGGCATGGAATCCATCTCGGTACGGATGGTCGCACAGGCTTCATCCACCAGATCGATGGCTTTATCCGGCAGAAAACGGTCGGTGATATAGCGATGGGAGAGCGTTGCGGCCGCGATCAGTGCCTGATCCTGGACCTTGACGCCATGAAAGACCTCATAGCGTTCTTTCAGTCCGCGGAGGATGGAGATCGTGTCTTCCACGCTCGGTTCATCTACCATGACAGGCTGGAAGCGGCGTTCGAGCGCCGCATCCTTTTCGATGTAGCGGCGGTATTCGTCCAGTGTGGTCGCACCGATGCAATGCAGCTCGCCCCGGGCCAGCATCGGCTTCAAAAGGTTGCCGGCATCCATGGAGCCTTCGCCCTTCCCGGCACCGACGATATTGTGAAGTTCATCGATGAACAGCAGGATCTTTCCTTCGCTTTTCCGGATCTCTTCCAGGACGGCTTTCAGTCTTTCTTCAAATTCGCCGCGGTATTTTGCGCCGGCAATGAGCGAACCCATGTCGAGGGAAAACAGTTTGCGGTCCTTCAGGCCGGCGGGAACATCCCCTGCTACGATACGCAGGGCCAGCCCTTCCGCGATCGCGGTCTTGCCGACGCCGGGTTCACCGATCAGGACAGGGTTGTTCTTGGATTTGCGGGAGAGGATGCGGATCACGTTCCGGATCTCACTGTCGCGGCCGATGACCGGGTCCAGCTTGCCCGCACGCGCTTTATCTACCAGATCCTGACCGTATTTGTTCAGGACATCGTGGCTGTCCTCCGGATCCTGATCCGTTACGCGCGTATTGCCGCGCACCTCCTTCAGAGCGGTCAGAAAGGTCTGCTCGCTGATCCCGAAGCGGTGCAGGAGAGGGGCCAGCTTGTCGTCCGCCTCCTCTAACAGGCCGAGGAACAGATGTTCCACGGACGTATATTCGTCCTTCATCGAGGCCGCCTTCTGTTCAGCGGCAGTCAGCGCCTGCTTCAAAGGACCGGACAGGAACATTTGAGAAGGACTGCCCAGACGGGGCAGCTTCTGCAGGATATCTTTGAGCTCGGCCTCCACCGCGTCTGCGGAGATCTCGCTCTTTTTCAATAGAGAAGGGATCAGGCCGGACTTATCCTGCAGCAGAGACATCAAAAGGTGCGCCTGCTCCAAAGACGGACTGCAGGCGTCTTCAGCCAGGGTTTCCGCCTGCTGCAGCGCTTCCATGGCTTTTTGTGTGTATTTTTGCAGATTCATATATACTCCTATGATCCTATACAATAGTTCCGGGGGAAATGAGGGTTCCCTGACTCTTACAAAATAGCGCATTTTACGGAATTGTCAACGAAGAAAAAAGAATGTTTTTATTAAAAAGCGGTAAACTGTCATAAAAGCTTCATAATCTTTTTTATTTGACAATTTCGCGTAAAAGTGGTATATAATAGCGTGTCTTTTTTTGAGGAGGTTCTGCCCATGAAAAAGGGAAGCGAAAAAAGCTTCTGGGGAAGAATGTGGGACCTGTTTTATCCGATCCTGATCTATGAAGGCGTCAGCATGGTCGTCGGCTTCGTGTTTGACCTGATCATGATTTTCCTTCACAGGGAGGAATGTCTGGAGTTTATGAACGGGATGGATTATGTCGGTCTCAGTTCTTTCCTGTCTGATTGCTATTTTGAATATTATCTGCAGCTGTATGCCGTGATCGTGCTGATCTCCGTGCCGATCTTTCTGCTGCTTATCCGCCGTGACAGGCGCGTGGAAAACACGCCCCGTTACGAAAAGGTTTCCCCTTTGTTTTATTTCCTGACGATGCTTCTCGGCCTGGCCGTCTGCGTCGTCGTCAACCATCTGCTCATTTTCAGCAAGCTGGCTTACCTCCTTTCGGAAGGTTACGAAAGCGTTGCCGGTGTGCTGTATCAGGGCAATTTCGCGCTGGAGCTTGTTACAGTTGCTGTTCTGGTACCGATTTCGGAAGAATTGCTGTTCAGAGGTTTGATCTACCGGAGGATCCGGAGCTATGCGGGCGTAGGTACCGCAATCTTTTCGTCAGCCCTGTACTTTGCATTCTATCACGGGAACCTGCTGCAGGGGATCTACGCATTTATACTCGGCGTTCTGTTCGCCTACGTATATGAGCGTTTTCAGAACCTGCTGGCGCCGATCGCCATGCATATCGGTTCCAATGTGATGTCCGTTCTCATATCGGAAACGCAGCTGTTTGATAAGGTTTACGAGGATGAGCTTGTTTTCATCATCGTGACCGTCATATTTATGGTGGCATTTTTGGGACTGGTCTACGGTCTGGATTCTTTTGTCCGGCCGAAGCCTTTTCCTCAGGTGCAGCCCGTCGACACCGGAAATGATCCGGAGAAAGAGAGTGGTATTCAATGAGTCAGGAAGATCACAACATTGAAGCGGACGATTATATGCAGGAAATGGAAAAGCTCGCAGCGGCTTCCAAAGGCAAAGGCGGCAGCCTTGATTTTTCGGAGGTGCCTGATTTATCCGTCCTGACGCCCGATGAACTTGAAAATGTCTACAGCACGCTGGAGAAGCAGGTCCTTGCGGATGACCTTTCTATCGAAAGATTATCCATCCCCGGCGAAAATGACGACGATTTTACGCCGAGCGCCGAAGAAGAGGAAATCAATATCGACAATGTGGATATTCTGGAGGGCGTAGGCACAGAGGACCCCGTCCGGATGTATCTGAAGGAGATCGGTTCCGTACGTCTGTTAAATCCTGACGAGGAACTGGAGCTTGCCAAAAGGAAATCCGCCGGTGACCCGGAAGCCAAGGAACGTCTGATCGAGGCGAACCTTCGTCTTGTCGTCAGTATCGCCAAGCGTTATACCGGCCGCGGCATGAGTTTCCTGGATCTGGTACAGGAAGGCAATCTGGGGTTGATCAAGGGCGTAGAAAAATTTGATTATACCAAGGGCTATAAGCTCAGCACCTATGCTACGTGGTGGATACGGCAGTCCGTGACCCGTGCGCTTGCGGATCAGGCCAGGACCATTCGTGTTCCGGTGCATATGGTGGAGACCATCAATAAGATGTCCAAGATGCAGAGAAAGCTGACGCTGGAACTCGGCTATGAACCCAGCATCAATGAGCTGGCCGAACATCTGGATATGACGCCCGAAAAGGTGATGGAGATTATGCAGATCGCCCGCGAGCCTGCATCTCTCGAAACGCCTATCGGTGAAGAGGATGATTCCAACCTCGGCGATTTCGTTGCCGATACGAACACCGTTACGCCGGAAAGCAATATCGAGACCGTCATGCTGCGCGAGCAGATCGATGAGCTTCTGAACGATCTGAAGGAACGTGAAAAGCAGGTCATCATCCGCCGTTTCGGTCTGGAAGACGGACATCCGCGCACGCTGGAAGAGGTCGGCAAGGAATTTGACGTGACCCGTGAACGAATCCGTCAGATCGAAGCCAAAGCCCTCCGGAAGCTCCGCAATCCTGTCAGAAGCAAGAAAATCAGGGACTTCTTATAAGAATCTACTGGCCCGCAGCTGCATGGCGGCTGCGGGTCTTATCTTGAAAAGGAAACTGTGTCATGAAAAAAATTCTGTCTTGTCTGCTTATCCTGTGTCTGATCCTTTCCCTGGCTGCCTGCGGCGAAAACACCAAGGAGTCGGAGCCTTCTTCCGACCCCAAGATCAAGCAGACGGCTGATCTGGATCAGATTGTCATGTCTACGGAACATTTTTCCATCAATCTGGGAGAACTTGCGTACTTCTTCGCGATGGAATATTCCAGTTATTCCTCTTATCTGTCCCTGATGGGCGTGAACCCGGATGTGTCATTGAAAACCCAGTATCAATCGGCGAACGTGACCTGGTTCGAGCTGTTTCTGGATGAGGCCATGACGTCCGCGGAAGCCTATCTGCTTTTCAGCGAAAAGGCCTTTGATATGGGCTATGAGCTGGATGACAGCGACCGCGCCTATATCGCCAAGTGCAAAAAGTCTCTGGAAGATTCCGCTGCCGAAGCGAAGCTTGGTCTTGAGGAATATATTTACAGAATGCTCGGGACCAATGTGGGCTCCAAATATGTGCTTTCTTCCATGGAGAAGATGTGCATGGCGGACAAGGCATTTTACGGTATTCAGTCCTCTTATTCATTCTCCGCAGAGGAAGTCCAGGCAGAATATGCCGCAAATATGGGGAAATATTCCAAAGCCGACTATACGATCATTTACATGGATCATTCTGCCGAAAATATCGACGGTATCTTCAAGACCTTCGTTCCCCGCTTTGAAGCCGTGAAAACGAAGGCGGAGTTTGATGCGGCCGCGATGGATTATTATCTTGCGATGGCTGATTTTTCCGGCCAGACGATCACCGGCACCCGTGAAGAATATGCGAAGAAGGCACTTGCCTCCGCATCGATCGTCGGCGGTACTCTGACACCCGGAAATATGGTCTCCGAGTGGATCTTCAGCGGCAGCGCGAAGGACGGCGATATCCATTTCATGAATAATTCTGACAGCGGCGATTTCGGCATCTGCTATGTTGCAAAGGCTCCTTACCGCGATACGACTTATGTGACGGATGTACGTCATATCCTGTTTAAGACCGAGACCTACGGCTCGCTCCTGAAAGCGCATCAAAAGGCCGCGGAAATATATGAGGACTGGAAGAATTCCGGTTCCTCCATGCAGACTTTTTCCGATCTGTGCGCCGAATATTCCGAAGACAGCACCGCAAATACCGGCGGCCTGTATGAAGGCGTGAAGGAAGGCCAGATGGTTGCCGCATTTAATGACTGGCTCTTTGATAAGAGCCGCAAGGTCGGCGATTCCGATATAGTCGATACCGAATACGGTGCGCATATCATCTATTTTGCCGGCGGAAATGAGGCGTGGTACAGCACGGTCGTCAGTGCAATGAAGACTGCGGCTTATAATAAGGACTATGAAAAGATAATAGAGTCTTATACGGTAGATTCCAAACTCGACGTTGCTTACCAGCTCAACTGGTAAAGCAGTCAGAATAAAGGCAGGCTCCCGGCGGGGCCTGCCTTTTTCAGAAAGGATATGACGCATGGATAAGATATTGCTCGTGGACGGACACAGCATCCTGAGCAGGGCATTTTTCGGGATCCAGAATCTGTCCAATTCCAAGGGCGTTCCCACGAACGGGATTTACGGATTCTTCAGCATATTGCTGCATATCATGGAAGAAGAGCAGCCGACGCATCTGGCCGTTGCATTCGATATGCACGCCCCGACCTTCCGGCACCGTATGTATGAGGCTTATAAAGGCAACCGCAAGCCGATGCCGGATGAACTGCATGTGCAGGTACCGATGCTCCAGAATGTGCTGAAAGCGCTGCAGATCCCCGCGCTGACCTGCGAAGGCTTCGAAGGCGACGATATCCTCGGCACGCTTGCCGCAGAATGCGAAGCCAGGGGGATGGAAGTCAGTATTCTGTCCGGCGACCGCGATATGCTGCAGCTGGCGACGGAGCATACATGCATCTGTCTGCCGCGCACCCGCGGAGGCAGTCAGGTGACCGATTATTTCTTCGAGAAGGATGTGAAGGCTGCCTACGGAGTGACGCCGAAGGAATTCATCTGTATGAAAGCCATCATGGGGGACAGTTCCGATAATATCCCCGGCGTCAAAGGGATCGGTGAAAAAGGAGCGGCCGCACTTGTGCATGCCTATCATTCGCTGGATGAGATCTATGCGCATCTGGATGAGATCAAGCCGCGTACGGCGAAGCTGCTTGCGGAGCATGAAGCAGACGCGCGTCTGAGCTATTGGCTGGCAGAGATCTGCACCTCCGTTCCTCTGAAATTTTCACCCGAAACAGCGGTATATCACGGCTTTGATTCTCCCAAGGCCTATGGGATGTTCCGTGAGTGGGAGATATTTTCCCTGCTCAAGAAGTTTACGGAAAATGCGAAAAATGCTTATTTTGCCGCAGAAAGGCAAAAAAAAGCTGCTTTGAAAGAAAAAACGGCGGCAAAAGAGGATCCCGATCCCTCTGCCGCAGGATTTGATATGCCGCAGGAAGATACCGGCTTTCTGCCGCTGCAGGATGCGGAAGATTTTCTGACGGAGGCTGCTTCCGAAGAAAAATCCGTTCCGGAGGACGGTTTTATTTCGATAGGAGATGCAGACATTGCCGGGTTCCCTTTTGCCGATCTGATCGACCATGACAGTTCTTCCGCCAGCGAAGAGGCGCCTGCCTCGGGGAACGATTCCGGCAGTCATGAGCAAAACAGTATGAAAGCAGACGAGCCTGCGGCTGTGCCCGATCCTGCGCAGGCATCTGATACGGCCGAAACAGGCAGGAAAGAAAGATTTCCCGGGAAAACCGTGATCGGACTGACCGGCGGCGTCGGTTCCGGCAAGAGCACGGTCACGGATTATCTTCGTGAAAAATATCATGCCCGGATCATTCAGGCAGACCGTGTATCCGAAGAACTGCAGCAGCCGGGCGGCGCCGCCTATGAACCGATGCTGGCGCTTTTCGGCAGCGGTATCACAGCTGCGGACGGCACATTCGACAGGCGGAAGATCGCCGAGATCGTTTTTCAGGATGAATCCAGGCTTGCAGCTCTGAATGCGATCGTGCATCCGCTGACACTGGAAGCGGTCAAGAAGCAGATCCTGGACGCTTCGGAGGAATTGGTCGTATATGAAGCGGCCCTTCCCAAAGAGGCTGCATTTACGGACATCTGCGACGAAGTATGGTATGTATATGCCTCCGAGGAAACGCGTTCGTCACGCCTGTTCTTTTACCGCGGATACAGCTTTGAAAAGATCGAAAGCATCATGGCCAGACAACTCAGCGATGCGGCATTCCGTACTGCGGCAGACCGCGTGATCGACAACGATGCATCGGTTGCGGAAGCGCATCGCAGCGCCGACAAGGCGATGAAAGCTTTGCTGCGCAGCAGAGGAAGATCCCATGCAGATGCCTGAGACCGGGGAAAGCTGCGTACGTTTTTGCTCTCTGGTGAGCGGCAGTACCGGCAATGCGCTGCTGACCGCATCCGCGGGTGCAGCTTTGCTGATCGATGCAGGGCTATCCTATAAAAAGCTGAACGAGAAGCTGGCTTCGTTTTCGCTTTGCCCGCAGGAGCTTTCCGGCATTTTGATCACTCATGAACATACGGATCATACGGCTGCCTTGGGGATGCTCCTGCGCCATACGGATGTTCCCGTATATATGACGAGCGGTACTTTTACGGCTCTTTGCGGCGGAAAACTGCAGCAATTGCTCGAAAAAGCGGATGCAGACGGACGGATCCGCATCGTCAGTCCGCTTCAGCCCTTTCAGGCAGGATGTTTTTCCGTTTGCCCGATCCCCGTATCTCACGACGCGGCAGAGCCGGTCGCTTACAGGCTGGAAGCCGGCGGCATCCGTTTGGCGGTCGTTTCCGACCTCGGCTGCTTCGATGCTTCCCTGACGGCTCAGCTGCAGAAACTTGATTTTGCATATCTTGAAGCAAATCATGATCCGAATATTCTGGAGGTAGGGCCTTATCCCTATCCGCTGAAGCTGCGTATCGCTGGCGAGAAAGGGCATCTTTCCAATGAAGCCTGCGGCAGGCTGCTGGCGGATATTTATCATCCGGGCCTGCACAGGGTCATGCTGGGACATCTGAGCCGCGAAAACAACATTCCGGAGCTCGCGGTAGCCGCGGTCCGTAGTGAAATGGTACAGGCCGGGATAAGCGATTTCGACGCCTGCATCCGGCTGTCTGCCGCCCCTGCGGATGACATCTCGGAGACGATCGTTCTGACAAAAAACAACGAAAGTCAATCGTGATTTTCACGGCAAATAATATACAATTTTTTCACAAATTCTTGTATAAATATATTGCATTTTGCGAGGGATATGGTAGAATACGCACTCAGTAACCAGGAAAGGAGTTTTATCTATGAGTGCAAAACAGATTGACGAAAACGGAACACGCGGACGCAGAGCCGCTATCAAGAGACTGATCAGCAATGAAAAAATTCGGACCCAGAACGATCTTTCCGCACGTTTACAAAAAGCAGGCTTTAAAGCGACCCAGGCAACGGTATCCAGGGATATCCGCGAGCTGGGCCTGGTAAAAATCGTTGACCGTATGGGCAAAGGATATTATACGCTGCCGGAGACGCATGACCGTCTGCAGGCAACGGACCAATTAAAAACACTGTATAACGGCTCTGTTCTCAAAGCACAGCGTGCGATGAATCAGGTCGTGATACATACCGCAGCCGGGCTGGCACAGGGCGTATGCGCTGTGATCGACAGACTTGGCTGGGACGGAGTTCTCGGGACGATCGCCGGGGACGATACGATTCTTTTGATCGCTGCGGACGAAGTAATTGCAGCCCGTGTTATGGAGGTGTTAGAAGGCATCTGATAAAGTCAGATATGCCGGCGCATTGTGCGCGAAAAAGTGCGGTAGGAGAAAAAGATGGAGAAAACGCTTGTTGAACTGGTGAATGTGTCCAAATCATTCGACAACAAAATGGTTTTGGACAACCTGTGTTTATCCGTGAAGGAAAACACTTTCATCACCCTGCTCGGTCCTTCCGGATGCGGAAAGACTACCACCCTTCGTATCATCGGTGGATTTTCAACACCCGATGTAGGTCATGTCCTTTTTGAAGGAAAAGACATTACGAACCTACCGCCTAATAAGCGACAGCTGAATACCGTGTTTCAGAAGTATGCTCTGTTCCCGAATATGAATGTCGGTGAGAATATTGCCTACGGTCTGAAGATCAGCGGTAAATCCCGGGATTATATCCGGGATAAAGTAAAATATGCCCTGAAGCTGATCAACCTGGAAGGGTATGAAGAGCGTTCCGTCAGTCAGCTCTCCGGTGGACAGCAGCAGCGTATCGCGATCGCCCGTGCCATCGTGAACGAACCGAAGGTGCTGCTGCTCGACGAGCCCCTGGGCGCACTAGATCTGAAGCTCCGTCAGGACATGCAATATGAATTGATCCGTCTGAAAAATGAACTCGGGATCACTTTTATCTATGTTACCCACGACCAGGAAGAAGCTCTGACGATGTCCGATACCATCGTTGTGATGAACAAGGGCTATATCCAGCAGATGGGTTCGCCGGAAAGTATTTACAATGAGCCGGAAAATGCCTTCGTGGCGACTTTCATCGGCGACAGCAATATCATCGGCGGCACCATGCTGGAGGATAAGCTCGTCAGCATCCTCGGCGTGAAGTTCCCCTGCGTCGATACGGGCTTCGGTACCAACCGACCTGTCGATGTGGTCGTGCGTCCGGAGGACGTCATCCTCGGCGCACCCGGCCAGGGCAAGATGGACGGTGTGGTTTCGCATTTGATCTTTAAAGGTGTCCATTATGAAATGGAAGTTCAGGCAGGCGGCTTTGAATGGCTCGTTCAGAGCACAGTTTGTCATCCTGTGGGAGAGAAGGTCAGTCTGGATGTGGCTCCCTATAACATCCAGATCATGAATAAGCCCGAATCCGAGGATGAGGAGGCCGTGCTCGTAGATGTTTAAAAAGAAATATCTGTCTGCTCCTTATATCCTTTTCATTCTGTGCGGTACTGTTATTCCGCTTCTGGCCATTATCTATTACGGCTTTACCGATCAGAAGGGGCACTTTACACTGAATAATATTTTAGCGATCCGCGACCCGGAACATCTGCAGGCTCTGTGGCTTTCGCTGCTGTTTGCCTTTGCGGCGACGGTTTTTTGCCTGCTGATCGCCTATCCGGTCGGACTGATCCTGCGCAGGAGCGCAGCGGGGAAGAAAGGACTGGTCGTATTTATCCTGATCCTTCCCATGTGGATGAATTTCCTGCTCCGCACGATGGCCTGGAAGGCTCTGCTGGCGAAAAACGGCGTCATCAATTCCCTGCTCACCGGTTTGGGCCTGAAAGGGCTGGATATCATCGGCACGCCGGCTGCGGTCATACTCGGTCTGGTATATGATTACCTGCCTTTTATGATCCTGCCCATCTACAATGTGATGGTGAAGATCGACAACAGCCTGGTGGAAGCAGCGGAGGACCTCGGTTCTTCCCGTCTGCAGGTGCTTCTGCATGTTCTGCTTCCCTTGAGCCTGCCCGGCGTCATCAGCGGCATCACGATGGTTTTCGTGCCCTGCATGACGACCTTTGCGATCTCCAATATGCTGGGCGGCGGCAAGATCTATCTCATAGGCAATATCATCGAACAGGAATATACGATCAGTAATAACTGGCAGCTCGGCTCCGGTCTTTCTCTGGTGATCATGGTCTTCATCCTCGCCAGCATGGCAGTCGTCAACCGCTTCGATAAGGAAGGGGAGGGCTCGCTGATATGAAGAAGAAACTTCACAAGCTGTATCTGGCGCTCGTCCTTTTCTTTCTGTATGCTCCGATCCTGACGCTGATCGTCCTTTCCTTCAACGATTCCAAGACGATGGGCGTGTGGAAGGGCTTCACCTGGCGGTGGTATCAGGAACTGTTTGACAGTGTTTCCATGCTGAATGCGTTTCTGAACACCTTCGTGATCGCCATCGTATCCGCTGTGGTTTCCACGGTAATCGGCGTGGCTGCCAGCGTCGGTATCATGGCCATGAAGAGAAAGCAGCAGAAGATCGTGCTGCAGCTCACGAACATCCCGCTTCTGAACGCGGAGATCGTGACAGCCCTGTCACTGATGCTTTCGTTCGCTTTGTGCGGTATTTCCCTCAGTATGGGGACCGTGCTGTTTGCCCACATCACGTTCTGCCTTCCTTATGTGATCCTGAACGTGCTGCCGAAGATCCGTCAGGCCGGAGCCGATATTTACGAAGCGGCCCTGGATCTGGGGGCTTCGCCCATCAGAGCGTTTTTCTCCGTACTGCTGCCGGATATCATGCCGGGCGTACTGACCGGCTTTCTGATGGCCTTTACGATGTCTGTCGATGATTTCGTCATCACCTATTTTACCCGCGGCGCCGGTATCAACACCGTATCCACCCTGATCTACAGTCAGGTGAAGGTCGGTATCCGTCCGTCCATTTACGCGATGAGTACGATCATATTCCTGCTGGCGCTGATCGTGCTGCTGATCGTGAATATCGTTCCCGCTAAAAAAGAGAAAAAACATATTGGAGGTGTAAAATGAATTACAAAAAAGTCGTTGCTTTGGTGCTGTGCCTTGCGGTCCTGTGCGGTTCCCTGACAGGCTGCCAGCTCATCGGAAAGATGGCCGGTAAGGGCGAGGTGGTATATTTCTATAACTACGGCGATTATATGGATCCCGATCTTCTGGCTCGTTTTGAAAAGGAAACCGGTATCAAGGTCGTGATGGACTGCTTCGATACGAACGAAAGCATGTATCCCGTGGTCGCCGGCGGTCAGGTACAGTACGATGTCGTTGTTTCCGATGTCTATATGGCTGAAAAAATGATGGCAAACGATCTGATCGTTCCGCTTGACTTCGAGAATATCCCCAATGCCTCCAATCTGGAAGAAGAGTACATGAGCATCCTTGCCAAGAGCGATCCCGGCAACAAATATCTCATCCCCTACAACTGGGGAACGGTCGGTATCATGTACAATAAGACCATGATCGAAGAAGGCTCCATTAAGGGCTGGAAGGATCTTTGGAATCCGGCCTATAAGGAAAAGGGCATTCTGATGATGGACAGCCTGCGCGATACCTTCATGGTCGCGGAAATGATTCTCGGCTACAGCATGAATACCAAGGATAAGACGGAGCTGCAGAAGGTCGTGGATCTGCTGATCGAGCAGGAGCCTATCGTTTCCGGTTATGAAACGGATGCGGCCCGCGATACGCTGATCACCGAATCCGCCGCGATCGGTGTGATCTATTCCGGAGAGTATCTCTACTGCACCGGAGAAAATGAAGATCTTGAATATGTTGTCCCCGAAGAAGGAACCAATGTCTGGTTTGACTGCTTTGTAGTTCCCAAGAATGCCAAGAACAAATCCGGTGCGGAGAAGTTTATCAACTTCATGCTGGATGCCGAGGTCGGGCTTGCCACCTTTGATTATCTGGGTTACCCTACACCGAATAAAGCCACCAAGAAATTGATCGATGAGGAGTATCTGCAGAATCCGGCAATTTTCCCGAACGAAGAACAGCTGGCACACTGTGATATGTATCATTATCTCGGTGAGGAATATGACCAGATCCTTTCCGATTACTGGAAGCAGTTCCGCGGAAACTGATCCGGACCGATGTGCAGGGGGCTCAGCCTCCTGCATATTTTTTTCGGATATAGTTATTCTTAAAGTGTGAAACTATTCTGAATACGGAATATATATTTTGTAAATTGTCTCCGGTTACTTGAATTTCGTCCGAAAGTACGGTATAATAGACCTGTAGTAGGCTATTGTATATAATAATGCCCGGTGTCCGCAAATGACGGGAAAGGAGTGCGTCGTGGCTGAGAACAAAATGACAAGAAGCTTTGAGTCCGTACAGGACTCCAACAACAGAATTCATGAGATCCTTGTAGATGTATATTCTGCACTGCAATATAAAGGCTACGACCCTGTCAGCCAGATCGTCGGGTATGTGATGTCCGGCGATCCTACGTATATCACGAGCTATGCAGATGCCCGCGTTCGGATCTCGCAGGTCGAACGGGACGAGATCCTGGAAGAACTGCTCCGCACCTATATACGGGAGTCGATCGAAAAGAAATGAGTATCATAGGTCTGGATTACGGATCAAGGACAGTCGGTGTTGCTGTGACGGATGCCCTCGGATTGACCGTCCAGCCGCTTGAAACGATAGAACGCAAAGAAGAAAATAAACTCCGCAGAACCTATGCCCGTATCGAAGAACTGGCAAAAGAAAGAAATGCGGAGCTCATTGTTGTTGGTCTGCCCCTGAATATTGACGGTACGGAAGGAGAACGCAGCTTATTGGCCAGGCAGTTTTCCGAAAAATTGTCTGCCCGTACCGGCCTTCCTGTTTGTTTGCAGGATGAACGTCTGACGACCGTTGAGGCCGACGAGATCCTGGCAGAGTGCGGCAGGAAGCGTGAAACCAGAAAAGAAGTGATCGATCAGCTGGCTGCCTGCCTGATCCTTCGCGATTATCTGGAACAGTGGGCCGATGAGCTGCGTAAAAATATACAGTGCGGTTTGCCGCAGGAGAATGAGAATGGATAAGATACTTTTTACCGGAGAAAACGGAGAAAAAACCGAACTCTACGTACTGGAGACCACCAGACTGCAGGGGGTGGATTATATTCTTGCGTCCGATGTCGAAGTCGGTGACGGAGAATGCTATATATTGAAAGATACATCTGCCGAGAACAGCGAGGAAGCTGTTTATGAACTGGTAGAAGATGATACGCTTCTGGATATGCTGGCCGGGATTTTTGCGGAGCTGCTGGATGATGTGGATATCGCACGATAAAGAGAAGGAAAGGAGAAGACAACAGTATGAGTAAGATCAGGATCATTCCTTTAGGCGGTCTGGATCAGATCGGCATGAATATTACTGCATTCGAGTATGAAAATGATATCATCATCGTAGACTGCGGGTTGGCCTTCCCTTCGGACGATCTGTTCGGTATTGATCTGGTGATCCCGGATGTTTCGTATCTCCAGGAACATATCGATAAGGTCCGCGGATTCTTTATTACGCACGGTCACGAGGACCATATCGGTGCTATCCCCTATATTATCCAGAAGATCAATGTCCCGATTTTCGGAACGAAGCTGACGATGGCATTGATCGACGGCAAGCTGGAGGAGCATGAGCTTCTGGATGTTGTCAAGCGCAAGATCGTCAACTACGGTCAGACGGTGACGGTGGGAAATTTCCGGGTGGAATTTATCCGCACGAACCACAGTATCGTGGATTCCGCCGCGTTCGCGATCACGACACCTGCCGGTACGCTCATCCATACAGGCGACTTCAAGGTCGATTATACTCCTGTATTCGGTGACCGCATCAATCTTTCCCGCTTTGCCGAATTGGGCAATAAGGGCGTATTGGCGCTCCTTTGCGACAGTACGAATGCCCTGCGTGACGGTTTTACCATGTCCGAAAGCACGGTGGGCAAGACCTTCGATACGATTTTCAGTGAAAATGTCAACAGCCGGATTATCGTGGCGACCTTCGCCTCGAACCTGGACCGTGTGCAGCAGATCATCAATACCGCCGTCCGTTACGGGAGAAAGGTCGCCGTAGACGGCAGGAGCATGGTGCGCAACCTGAAGATTGCCGCCGATATCGGATATATCAATTTCCCCGAGGGCGTTTTGTTCTCCATGGAGGAGATCGGAAATTATCCCCGTGAAAATACAGTACTGATCACGACCGGCAGCCAGGGCGAATCCATGGCTTCCCTGTCCCGCATGGCTTCCAGCCTGCATCGGGAAGTCACCATCGACCCTACCGATGTCGTCATCCTCAGCTCCACGCCGATCCCCGGCAATGAAAAAGCCGTTTCCAAGATCATCAACGAACTGTCCGAAAAGGGCGCCAAGGTCATTTTCCAGGATGTACATGTTTCCGGACATGCCTGCAAGGAAGAGATAAAACTGATCTACGCGCTTACCAAGCCGAAATATGCCATTCCGCTTCACGGTGAGTACCGCCACCGTCTTTCTCAGGCGGGGATCGCCTCGGAACTCGGTGTTGCCAAGGAAAATATTTTCATGCTCGACGCGGGCGATGTGCTGGAACTGGATTCCGAGTCCGCGGAGGTCGTCGGCCGTGTGCAGAACGGACATCTGTATGTGGACGGATACGGTGTCGGCGATGTCGGCACGATCGTGCTGCACGACCGTCAGCTGCTGTCCCGTCACGGTATGGTGATCGTCGTATTTGTATTCGAACGCGGTTCGTTGAAGCTGCTGGCAGGCCCGGATGTCATCACCAGGGGCTTTGTATATATCCGCGAAAGCAACGATATCCTTGAAGAAGTAAGGGATGTTGCCTACAATGCGCTTTCCAACTGCATTTCCTACGATGAGAAGGATTGGACGAAGATCAAATCCGTTGTCAGCAGTCAGCTTATGGACTTCTTATGGCAGCGTATCCATCGCAGACCCATGATCATTCCGATCATTATGGAGGTATAAGGCATGTCTGAGCAGCGGGACGAGCTGGTGGAGGAGCAGAAAAACAGGCAGTTTTTCGGGCTGTTCTATCAAGTCATATACCGGCTGATCAAAGTGGCTGTTCTGGTGCTCCTTGTGCTGGCTTTATTTTACGGGGTAAAGATGGCTTACAGCTTCGGTTATACCATCTTTACCGAGAAGACCCCTGAGGAAGCGCCCGGGACCGATATTCCGGTCACGATCACGCTGGATATGAATACACGGGCAGTCGGGCGGTATCTGAAGGATATGGGAGTCGTGTCAAACTCCAATATCTTTGTGGTACAGGCCGCGATTTACGGTTACGATATCTTTCCGGGCGAGTATGTGCTGAATTCGTCTATGTCGATTGAGCAGATTCTGGTGGCTCTGTCGGAGGAACCGGAGGAAGCGGAGGAATGACGGAAGCTTACGGCAATGAACTGACACAGTATATTCGCGAAACGGAGCCGCTTCAGGCGGCTCTTTTTCGGATGCTCGAGGAAGAAGCCGCTGCCGAGCATATCCCGATCCTGCGCTACGCGTCCGTTCCGTTTCTGCGAACTTTGATCACGATGAAAAAACCCCGCCGCGTATTGGAGGTCGGGACGGCGATCGGCTATTCCGCACTTGTCATGCTGGAAAAAATGCCTGCTGACGGCGTGCTGGATACATTGGAGCTGCGCCCGGATATGGCACAGCAGGCCGAACGGAACCTCCGGGATGCCGGCTATGCGGATCGGGCCAAAGTATATACCGGCGACGCGGCCGAGCTGCTGCCGGAGCTTTCCGAACCGTACGATTTCATTTTTCTGGACGCAGCCAAGGGACAGTATGTCCGGTGGCTGCCGGAACTGCTGCGTTTATTGAAGCCCGAGGGAATCTTACTTGCGGATAACATCCTGCAGGAAGGGACCTTCCTGCTGCCGCGAAGTGAGATACCGCACCGCGACAGAACCATTTATGACCGTCTGCACAGCTTTATGGAAGCTCTGTATGCCTGCCCCGATCTGACGACCAGCCTGCTGAATATCGGGGACGGAATGAGCCTTTCCGTGAAAGGAGAACTGCATGAATAAGCCCGAGCTGCTTATGCCTGCCGGCAGTATGGATGTCCTGAAAACCGTGATCACCTATGGGGCGGACGCGGTCTATCTCGGTGCGGACATCCTGAGCCTGCGTGAAAAAGCGAAGAATTTTGACGCGGACGGCCTGCAGGAAGCCCTCCGTTATGCCCATGAAAGAGGCAAAAAGGTATATCTGGCTGTCAATATTTATGCCCATAACGAGGATCTGCCTGCGGCGGAAGCATTTTTTACGGAGCTTCGGACGCGAGAGGAGCAGCCGGATGCATTCATCTGTTCCGACTTCGGCATCATTTCCATGGCCCGCAGGATCTGTCCGGCCGTGCCGATCCATATCAGTACGCAGACGAGCTGTACGAACTATGAGACCTTTCTGTTCTGGTACGGGCTCGGTGTGCGCCGCGTCGTATGCGCCAGAGAGCTTTCTCTGCAGGAAATCCGGGAGATCCGTGCGCGGATCCCGGCGGATATGGAGATCGAATGTTTCGTTCACGGTGCCATGTGCATGTCCTATTCCGGGCGCTGCCTGATCAGCAATTTTCTGGCCTCACGCGATGCCAACCACGGTGCCTGCACCCATCCGTGCCGCTGGAAATATTATCTGACGGAGGAGACCCGGCCCGGTGAATATATGCCTGTGGAAGAAGACGGACGCGGGACATATCTCTATAATTCAAAGGATCTGTGCATGATCGAACATCTGCCCGAACTGATGGAAGCAGGTATCTGCAGCTTCAAGGTGGAGGGGCGGATGAAAACGCAGCTGTACGGGGCGACTGTAGCGCGCGCCTACCGCCTCGGCATCGATGCGGCGGCGGAAGACCCTGCCCGTTACCGGGAAATGCTTCCCTGGCTGCAGGCGGAGGTCCGGCGCTGCACCACACGCAGCTTCTGTACCGGCTTTTATTTCGGAAAACCCGGCGCGGATGCGCAGAATTACGAAAGCAGTGAATATTATAAGGATTATATCTATCTCGGCACGGTAGAAGAAGATGAAGGCGGCCTGTTCCTGTATCAGAAGAACAAATTCTCCGTACGGGAGGAAATAGAAATGATCCGCCCGGACGGCAGCAACAGTTTCCTGCATATCACCTCCTTTACCACGGAGACAGGCGAAAAACAGGAGAGCAGCCCGCATCCCGGTCAGAAGCTGTATATCACCTCGGACACCGGATTGAAGCCGGGAGACATCCTGCGGCTCGAAAATGCCAAAGCTCAATTTCACAGATAGATCAGGAGCATGTTTATGAAGCAATTTACCATTCCGGCGGCATACCGCCTGGTGCAGAGATCCTCTATTCCGGAACTGTCGATGGACGGTTACCGGCTGGAACATATACGGTCCGGGGCTACTTTGATCCTGATGCCCTGCGAGGATGAAAACAAGACCTTTTTCATCAGCTTCCGGACACCGCCCGCGGACAGCACGGGCGTGCCGCATATCCTGGAACATTCCGTCCTTTGCGGCTCCGAGAAGTACCCGGTCAAGGATCCTTTCGTCGAATTGATGAAAAGCTCCCTGAATACCTTCATGAATGCATTTACCTTTCCCGATAAGACCATGTATCCGGTCAGCAGCTGCAACGACAGGGATTTTGCCAACCTGATGGACGTTTACATGGATGCGGTGCTGCATCCGCTTGTTTACAGCAAGGAAGAGATCTTCCGGCAGGAAGGCTGGCGGTATGAGTGGCAGGACGGGAAGCTGAACCTGAACGGCGTCGTCTATAACGAAATGAAGGGCGTTTATTCCTCGCCGGATTCGATTCTGAACGATGAATCCGTGCAGGCGCTGTTCCCGGATACCGCATACGGCGTCAATTCCGGCGGTGATCCGGCGGTGATCCCCACCCTGACCTATGAGGCATTTTGCGATTTTCACCGGAAATATTATCATCCCTCCAACAGCTGTATCTTCCTGTACGGCAATATGGATATGTCCGAGCGGCTGCAGTGGCTGGATGAAGCCTATTTATCTCATTATGAAGTATCTGCGGTAGATTCCGCACTTCGGATGCAGCAGCCCTTTGCGGAACTGAAAAAGCTGCATCGGAATTATCCCGTCGGTCCGGAGGAAGAGACGAAGGGCGGGAGCTTCCTGGCCCGCAGCTGGGCTGTCGGCTCCATCCTGGACAGCCGTACGGTGAAGGCTCTGGAAATATTGGATCAGGTGATCCTGCAGGCGCCGGGCGCCCCTTTGAAGCAGGCACTGCTGGATGCAGGCGTCTGCGAAGATGTCAGCGGCGGTCTGGAAACGGAAATGCTGCAGCCGGTCTATTCCGTCGTCGGGCGTGATACCGATCCGGAACAGGCAGACGCTTTCCTCCGGACGGTGGACGAAACATTGGCAAAGCTGGCAGACGAGGGCCTTTCCGGACAGTCGCTGCTGGCCGCTATCAATTCCTCGGAACTGCGCACGCGTGAAGCGGATTTCGGAGGATATCCCCGCGGTCTGATATACGGGATGTCCGTCATGGAAAGCCTGCTGTACGACGGGGAGGATCCTTTTGCCGCATTGCGCTTTGAGGCGGATTACGCATTCCTGCGCGAAGCCATCGGCACAGGCTATTATGAAGGTCTGATCCGCCGTTTCCTTCTGCAGAACAATCACAGTGTATTTATGGTTTTGGAGCCGCAGCGAGGACTTGCGGAGGCCGCAGAAGCCGCTCTGAAGGCCAAATTAGCCGTTTACCGGGATCAAATGGATTCCGCGGCACTGGAAGCCTTAAAACGCTCTGCAGCGGCTTTGAAACGCTATCAGGAGGAACCTGACAGCCCCGATACACTTGCCAAAATGCCACGCCTCGGACGGGACGATCTGAACCCCGCCGCGAGAGCGCTGCATGTGAGCGAAACGGTGACAGACGGATGCCGATTCCTGGAAGAAGCACTTCCGACAGTCGGTATCGGATATGTGAACTTCTTCTTCGGGCTGCAGGGCATCGGAAGAGAAGAACTTCCCTGGCTGGGCGTGCTTCGTTCCCTGCTCGGCTCGGTGGATACGGCTTCTTACGGATACCGCGACCTGTATGACGCGGTTCTGACCTGCTCCGGCGGAATGTCCTTCAATACGGATTGGCTGTCCGGAAAGTGCGAAGGCAGCTGGACCCCGTATATGACCGTGAATGTGAAAGCCATGTACGGCAGGATGGATGAAGCTCTGCGGCTTCTGGGCGAGATCCTGCAGAAGTCCGTGTTCACGGACGCGAGACATATCCGCGAGACGTTGGCCGAAACACTTTCTTCCCTGCGTCAGTCATTGGTCGAAAACGGTCATCAGACAGCCGTTCTGCGTGCTTCTTCACAGTGCTTCGGCGGTTCCCTGTTCGACGAATTGACTTCCGGCATCTCGTTTTACCGTTTCCTGAAAGAATTGCTGGAACATTTTGACGAGCGCAAAGAGGAACTGGATGCGCAGATGAAAGCGCTCACGGAACGGATTTTTACCCGCGGGCGGTTATACGCCGCCCTGTGCGCCGAAGAGAAGGCTCTGCCGCAGCTGCGGGAAACCGTCAGCGGCTTTGCGTCGCAGCTTCCGTACAGAGAAAAAGAGAGGCAGATCCTGCAGCCGGTCCGCACCGGAGCGGAAGGCTTTTCCATCGCGGGAGGCATTTCTTTTGCGGCGATCGCCGGTTCCTATCGAAAAGCCGGGCCTTATACGGGTGCCCTGCGTGTACTGCAGTCCTGGCTGCGTTCGGACTATTTATGGCAGAATCTGCGCGTGCTGGGCGGTGCTTACGGCGCCATGTGCCGTTTCCCCAGGACAGCACCGGCCTATTTCGTTTCGTACCGTGATCCTCATCAAAAGGAGACACTTGATGTTTATTCCCGGATCCCGGAGGCTCTGGCTTCGCTGGAATTGACAGAGCAGCAGCTTCTGGGCTTTATCATTGCGACGATCGGTGCCATGGATACGCCGCTCAGCCCCGCTTCGCGTTCGGATGTGGATTTCCGCTGCTTCCTTTCCGGCATCGATTCACAGGCTTTGCAGGAGGAAAGAGATCAGGTGCTCGGCTGCACGTCGGATACCCTGCGCGGCCTGTCCGCTTATGTGCGTGCGATATGGGAGGATGCAGCCGTTTGCATCGTCGGCAGCGGTTCCAGGCTGGCTGAAAATCAAGATATGACGCAGGCACCGCTGCTATAGGAGGTCCGTTTTGGAAAAGGAATTTAAGTCTGGCTTTGCTGCCCTGATCGGCCGCCCGAACGTGGGCAAATCCACCTTGATGAATCACCTGATCGGTCAGAAGATCGCCATTACCTCGGAAAAACCGCAGACGACGCGCCGCAAGATACGGACGATGTTTACGGACGATCGCGGACAGATCATTTTTCTGGATACGCCGGGCATGCATCAGCCGCGCAGCCGTCTGGGCGAATATATGACGGAGGCTGCCGAAAGTACGCTTTCGGAGGCGGATGTGATCCTCTGGCTGGTCGAACCGGGTGCTTTCATCGGCACGATGGATGCTGCGGTCCTGGAAAAGCTTTCCGCGGTAAAGCGTCCCGTGATCCTGGTGATCAATAAATCGGACAAGGCCGAGGAGGCAGTGCTTCGGAAAACGGAAGAAACATACCGTGCTCAGCGGGAATTTGCGGACTGCATTTACCTTTCCGCACTGAAAAGCGTCAACACGGATGCGCTGATTGCGAAAATTTTCGAATTGCTGCCGGTCGGCCCGCAATATTATGACGAGGAACAGGTGACGGATGAGCCCATGCGCGATATCGCCGCGGAGATCATCCGGGAGAAGGCGCTTCGTAATCTTTCGGAGGAGATCCCGCACGGGATCGCCGTGACCGTAGAGCAGATGACGGAACGCGAAGACGGCGGCTTCGATATATTTGCAAGCATCATCTGCGAACGGGATTCTCACAAGGGGATCATCATCGGCAAGGGCGGATCGATGCTGAAGAAGATCGGCATGCAGGCCCGCAGGGATATTTCCGCCATGTGCGATGCGCCGGTGAATCTTCGCCTGTTCGTGAAGGTACGCAAGGATTGGCGCGACAATCGCCAGATGCTGAAAAACTTCGGATACAGTGAGAATAAACGGAATCAGTCCTGAAATATTGCCGCATTTTGCTTCCGATCCCGGAAAACGGGCGTAATTGGATTTGACAGACAGGATGCACCTGACGGAGGAATAGAATGAATGATACTGTCCGTCTCACCGGTATGGTGATCAGTTCCATGTCGATGGGCGAGTATGATAAGAGATTGGTGCTTCTGACGCGTGACGCCGGGAAAATCAGTGTATTTGCCCGCGGAGCCAGGCGTCCGAACAGTCCTTTTATCGGTGCGTCCACTTTGTTTGCGTTCGGAGATTTTGAACTGCGAGAGGGAAGAACGGCCTGGACGCTCCGCAGCGCGGAGATCAAAGAACATTTCGAATATCTGTCGGAAGATATGGAAGCCATGTGCTATGCGTCCTATTTTGCCGAATTTGCGTCCTATTATGCGAGAGAAGCGCTGGACGGAAGCCGCCTGCTCCTGGTCCTGTATCTGGCGCTGCGGACCCTTCGAAGTGAAAAATGCAGCCGCCATCTGATCTGTTCGGTGCTGGAATTAAAGATGATGCAGCTGGAGGGTGAATATTTTCCGGAGCCGAGAGCATCTGTATGCCGGGCTGCAGCTTATGCCTGGGACTATGTGCTTCATGCGCCCGCGGAAAGACTGTTTGCCTTTACACTGGAAGAGGAGGCTTTAAGGCAGTTCGGGAACGCGGTAGAAGACCAGAAGCAGTATTATATCGACAAAACGTTTGCTTCTCTGGAGGTTCTGAAGGAAACGGTAAAGTTAACGGAAGCCGCAGCTTCCGTAAAAAATAATTGAATAATACTTTTCAAATATAAATCGCTATGTTATAATGACAGAGCGTGTATGTCACGTAAATAACGGCTATGCCGTATTATCAAGGAGATTTTGCCATGTTTTGCAAAAACTGCGGTGCGCAGCTTCCCGATGACGCTGTTTTTTGTTCCAGTTGCGGTGCTTCCATGTCTCCCGAGGCTCCCGCTGCTCAGCCCGTTCAGGTCGAGGTCTTAGAGCAGTATACGGAAGCTGATAAGAAAGACAATAAGGTAATGGGCATTGTCTGCTATCTGGGCATCCTTGTCCTGATCCCGATCCTGGCCGGCAACACCAAGAATTCCAAGGTCGTTGCTTTCCACGCAAAGCAGGGCTTCTATCTTGCCTGCGCAAGCGTAGCTGCCTGGATCCTCAGCATCATCCCCATCATCAATATCATCGCATGGATCCTGAACGTGGCGGTTTTCGTATATATGATCCTGGGCATCATCAATGTCGTGAACGAAAAGGTCGAATATCTTCCCGCTGTCGGCGAAAAGCTCGTTTCTCTCGGCTGGTACGAGAAGATCTTCAAATAATTTCGTTCTTTGCCGCGTCAGCTGCATAAACGCATGAAAATATTCCCGAAAGTTGACTGATTCTTTTGATTTTTCAGTTGACTTTCGGGATTTTCCGTCGTATAATGCCTTCGTGTGCGATTGCGGCTAACGTCCGTGTCCGGTCCACTGCGGTCGCATGTTTCCCGCGGATGGCCGACCCACCGGAAGCGGAATAGAATTTGTGGAGGAATAGACCATTGGCTAACATCAAATCTGCGAAGAAGAGAATCCTTGTAGCTGAAAGAAATGCCGAGCGCAACAAGGCGATTCGTTCCCGCGTGAAGACCTTTGTGAAGAAGGTCAATGCGGCTGTGGAAGCCGGTGACAAGGAAGCCGCTCAGGCTGCTCTGGTTGCCGCTACCGTAGAGCTGGATAAGGCTACGTCGAAGGGTGTATATCATACCAACACCACTTCCCGTAAGGTTTCCCGTTTGACCAAGATGGTTAACAAGATGAACTGACAGCTTCGGCTGCCGTTCCGTATAAGTCCGGATCCCCTCTCAATCCGGCAAAGACCGTGTGGTGGACGGATGTCCGCAGCACGGTCTTTTTATTCCGTGAGCTTTTTCGTATTCGGATAGAAGAGAACCGCGCTGATTCACAGCGTCGGTTTTGTAAAGGAGTTATCTTATGTCACAAAACTGGAAATATAAGCTTTCGCGGCTGGCTATTCCGAACCTGATTTTATATCTGATCATCCTGTATGTTGTCGGCTTCATCATCGATCTGATCTCACCCGGGTTTTATGAGGCTTATTTGAGCCTGAATATGGCCCGGATCCTGGACGGTCAGGTGTGGCGGCTGGTGACCTATCTGGCCTGCCCGCCCTCCGGCAGCCTGATCTGGATGGTACTGCTTTGCTACATCTACTATTCCATGGGCAATATGCTGGAACGGATGTGGGGGACCGTTTACTTTAATCTGTATGTGTTCATCGGCCTTTTCGCCAATGTCATCGCTGCTTTGGTCATATATCTTTTCGGCCACGGGCTTGTGTACGAGCTCGTTCCGGATAATCTGTACCTTTCCTTTTTGCTTGCATTTGCCTTTACCCTGCCGGATGCACGGTTCTATATTTTCTTCTTTATTCCGATCCGTGCAAAAGTACTTGGAATCATTTATTGTATTCTGATCGCGTTCGAGCTGATGTTCCTGCCCTGGCCGAGCAAGATCGCCGTGCTTGCATCCGTTGTGAATTTCATTATATTCTTCACGTTGGTGAAAAAACCGATCCGCCGGGTCCATCAGGCGATCCGGTTCCAGAAGTTCAAAGAAGCCGTAAAAGCTGCCCAGCCCGAAACCAGACAGGCCGCGCGTCATACCTGCGCTGTCTGCGGCCGGACGGATATATCGAATCCCGAACTGGAATTCCGTTTCTGCAGCAAATGTGAAGGAAATTTTGAATACTGTTCCGAACATCTGTATACGCATGCACACAGAACGAAGGACATTCAATAAGGCAGATCTGACCGTTTAGATCTTCCGAGATAACTCAAAAAGGGGTCGTCGCTTAAAGCGATGGCCCCTTTTCGGATTACCTGCCAAGGCGGGAGTTATTTCATTTTGATTCCGGATTCTTCAAACCATTTGTCCAATACGATCTCAAGCTGCTGATCCCAATATTCCCAGCGATGCACCCCGGGGCTTTCATTGTAGTCGGGCTGATATCCCAGGCGTTCCAGATGGGCTGCAAATTTTCTGTTTCCGTCCAGCAGGCTATCTTCGGTACCGCACCAGATATAGATCCTGGGCTTTTCAATGCAGTTTTCTGCCAGCCGGAATACATTATTATTGCTTGTCAGAAATTCCTCTTTAGAGCCGAAAAGCAGCCCGAATGGGAATTTTGAATTGTCGGTTCGCTCATCCAGATCAAAACATCCGGAGAAGGAAGCGATTCCGGCATATCGTTCCGGGTGGGAGAGACCGATCTTCATGGCTCCGAAGCCGCCCATGGACAGGCCTGCAATATAATTGTCTTCGCGTGCGGGAGAGATGCAGCGGAAGAAGTTCCGCATGACGGAAGGCAGCTCCTCGGAAATATAAGTATAGTATTTTCCCAGGACACTGTCTGTATAGAAGCTGCGTCCGGCAGAAGGCATGACCACACACAGATTGTGCTTCAATGCATACCGCTCAACGGAAGTACGGCGCATCCATGTGGAATAATCATCGGAAAGGCCGTGCAGCAGCCATAAGGTCTTACAGGGACTGTCGGAAGCGCTTTGATCGATGCCGATCATGGATTTGGTATTCTGCGGGATGATGACATTGGCACTCACGCAGGTCTTCAGGGCATCGGAAGCAAAATTCACATGAAATAAAGCCATGAAAGGTCCTCCGGCCGCTTATTTGACAAAGGCCTGCAGCTTGGCGGTATCGAGCTGCGTGCAGTTCTGCAGATAGGCATACAGCTCACGGGCGATCTTCAAAAGGCCGCCTTCGCTGTCGGTTTCGATATTGAGGGGCAGAAGCGGATCGTGCAGACTTAAGCGCAGCAGGAACCAGCCGTCACCGTGCTCTTTGTCCAGATTGACGCGGATGCCTTCATAATTGTTCGGAGCGACCGTCCAGCCGGGCTGCTTTTCAGCATAGGCTGCCAGACCGTCGATCACGCTCTGACCGTAGGTCTTGAAATCCTCCGTCAGGATATTCATGCGGAATTCCTTGCTTTCGACCGGTTCGGCAAGATCGGAGAGAAGGGATTCCAGCGTATAGCCTTCCTTTTTGCCGCGGGTCAGTTCGATAAGAAGCTTGGTGACCAGGTAGGCTCCGTCATCCAGGAAATAGTTTTCCTTGAGGGCGCCGTGACCGGATGTTTCCATGGCCAGCTGGCTGTCGATCCCGGCTGCGTTAAGGCGCAGGGATTCATTGATCACATTGCGGTAGCCTCTCTGGAAGCGGTGATGTCTGCCGCCGTGCTTTTCAATAAAGGCAGCCAGACCGGTCGAGGTGATGGAGTCGGTGACGATGGTCGTGCCGGGGTGGTCACGCAGCAGGATGCGGGCAAGCATGGCGATGATACGGTTGCGGTTGAGCTCGCTGCCGTCGGAAAGAACGGCACCGGCACGGTCTACATCCGTATCGAAAATGATGCCGAGGTCGGCCTTGTGATCCAAAACGGCGGCGGTAATGGCTGCCATGGCCATTTCATCTTCCGGATTCGGAATATGGTTCGGGAAGCTGCCGTCCGGTTCCAGGAACTGGCTGCCTTCCGTATTTGCACCGAGCGGCTTCAGGACTTTTTCCGCATAAAAACCGCCGGCACCGTTGCCGGCATCCACGACTACGCGGAAGCCTTCGAGGGGCTTTTCGCTGCCGGACGCCGTGCGGACCTTATCGACCAGGATCGAGGCATAGGTATCCATGAAGCTGAATTCCGAGAAGGATCCTTTGTTCAGACCGGTGTGTTCATTTCCGGCTGCCAGAGAAAGGATCTCAGCGATGTCCTGTTTTTCCAAACCGCCCTGTGCGGTGAAAAATTTGAATCCGTTGCGGTTGAAGGGAAGATGGCTGGCCGTGATCATGACGGATGCATCGAAAGGCTCGCCGCCGATGACGGTGGTCATGAACATGGCGGGCGTGGAGGCCAGACCCAAATCGGCTACCTGCAGCCCTTCCTTGACCATTTCATCACAGATCCAGCCGCCCAGCGCGGGACCGGAAATACGGGAATCTCGGCCGACGGCAACGCGCAGCGCGTTCTTACCGAGACGTTTCTGCAGCCACAGTGCAAAGCCGCGGCCGATATCGCGTGACGCCTGCTCCGTCAGATTGACAGACTGTCCCTCTATGCCTTCCAGCGCAACACCGCGGATGTCGCTGCCGTTTTGAAGCTTCTTGTAATCCATGATTGATTCCTCCCAAAATGAATTTGTCCCGAGGACTTTCGTTCATTGTACAACTTGCGGACGGATAGTGCAATCCGAATAATATCTTTGTTTTTAGGGAAAAATATGATACAATAGGGCAAGGGAGTCCTCCCGGAAAGGAAGTGCGTGAAATGGAATTCAAAACTCTTGTTTCTGAAAGAATGAGCATCCGGCATTTTTTGCCTGACAGGGAAATTGCACCGTCTGTCATCAAAAATATCATCCAAACGGCCCAGAAGGCTCCCAGCTGGAAGAATTCACAGACCGGGAGATATTATATTGCTTCTTCTCCGGAAGCTCTGAAAAAAGTCAGAGCTTTGCTGCCAGCTTTTAACCAGAAGAGCTGCGAGAATGCGCCGGTGCTGATCGTGACGACCTATGTCTGCGGGATATCCGGTTTTTCGGACGGGGAACCGACGAATGAACTGGGAGATGCCTGGGGCATGTATGATCTCGGCCTGCAGAACGCATATCTGCTGCTGGCGGCCCGGGAAGAAGGCATTGACAGTCTGGTTATGGGCATCCGGGATGCAGACGGACTGCGCGAGCTTCTGGATATCCCCGATGATGAAGAAGTCGCAGCCGTGATCGCTCTCGGCTACCGTGAAAGCACGCCGAAACCCAGACCTCGTCTGGATACGGATGAGATCATACATTTTGTTTGATACGGAGGCGGCCGGATGGAACTCGGGGAAATATTGAGACACTGCGATCATACGCTTCTGTCGCAGACTGCTGCATGGGATGATATCCGTGCGATATGCGATGACGGAATGAAATATCACTGTGCCAGCGTGTGCATACCGCCCTGTTTTGTGAAACAGGCCAAGGAATATGCAGGGGATAAGCTGGCCATCTGCACGGTGATCGGCTTCCCGAACGGATATAATACGCCGGCCGTCAAGGCTTTTGAGGCGGAAGAAGCCATCGCAAACGGTGCCGACGAGATTGATATGGTGATCCATATCGGCGATGTATACGCAGGCAATTACAGCGCGGTGGAGGAAGAGATCTCTCTGCTTCGCAGAGTTTGCGGTTCAAAGATCCTGAAGGTGATCATTGAGACCTGCCTGCTGAATGATGAACAGAAAAAGAGCCTGTGCGATGTCGTGACACGGGCCGGCGCGGATTATATCAAGACCTCTACCGGCTTCGCGGGCGGCGGCGCGACCTTTGCGGATGTGAAGCTGATGCGTGAAAATGTCGGACCTGCCGTGAAGGTGAAGGCGGCCGGCGGGATCGCAGATCTGGCGGATGCGGAAAAATTCCTGCGGCTCGGTGCGGACCGCTTGGGAACGAGCCGGATCGTAAAGGCAGTCAAAGCACTTGAAAAGCAATAAAGGAGACCGTATGTCTACACTTCATAATATGGCTGATATCAGTCAGATCGCCGAAACCGTTCTGATGCCGGGCGACCCTCGCCGCGCGGAATATGTCGCGAAGAATTATCTGGAAAATGCTCAGCTGGTCAATGATATTCGCTGCGCCTATGCATATACCGGGACCTATCACGGAAAAAAAGTCACCGTCATGGCATCCGGCATGGGAATGCCCTCCATCGGGATCTACAGCTACGAGCTGTTCCGTTTTTACAATGTAGAAAATATCATCCGTATCGGCTCCTGCGGGACCTTCGTCAAGGATCTGCATATGAAGGATATGATCATTGCCATGGGCGCCTGTACGGACAGCAATTATGCGCAGCAGTACCGCCTGCCCGGCACATTCGCACCGATCGCGGATTTCGGATTGGTACGGAAAGCCGCCGAGCTATGTGAAAAGAAAGGTCTGAATTACCGGGTCGGCAATATTCTTTCCTCCGACGTCTTTTACGATGATGCCGATTCCGCTCTGGAATGGGCGAAAATGGGCGTTCTCGGCGTGGAAATGGAATCCTGCGCGCTGTACTGCAATGCGGCCAGAGCCGGTAAAAAAGCACTTTGCATCTGCTCCGTGACGGATTCCTTTGTCAGTGACGAAGAGAAGCTTACGCCGGAAGAACGTCAAAATGCGCTTCATAATATGATCGAGGTCGGCCTGGAAATGGCCTGAAAGGACATAGGATGGGAAAAAGGGTATTTCTGATTGTACTGGACAGTATGGGCATCGGTGAAATGCCGGATGCCGGTCTGTGGAACGATGAAGGCAGTAATACTCTGGGGGCCATCCGCAGAGATCCGGCCTTTCACTGTCCCCATCTCGCTGAGCTCGGTCTGTTCCACATAGCCGGTGTCGGCGGAGGCAAAGGAACGCCTGCGGGCGCATTTGCGAGGATGCGGGAAGCCTCTATGGGCAAGGATACCACGACGGGACATTGGGAGATCGCCGGGCATATTTCGGAAAATCCCATGCCAACCTTCCCGGATGGATTTCCGGAAGATGTGCTGCAGCAGATCCGCGAAGCGACCGGCCGGGATATTTTGTGCAATAAGCCTTACTCCGGTACGGAAGTCATCAAGGATTACGGGCGCGAGCATGAAGAGACCGGAAAACTGATCGTATATACATCGGCAGACAGTGTGCTGCAGATCGCAGCGCATGAATCCGTGATCCCCGTGGAAGAACTGTATGATATCTGCAGGAAGGTACGGCGAATCATGGTCGGCCGATACGGTGTGGGGCGCATCATTGCCCGTCCGTTCGAGGGTGAATGGCCGTATCAGCGCACGGTCCGCCGCCACGATTTTTCCCTGAAAGTTCCCGATAAGGTGATGCCCGATCTTCTTACGGACGCAGGCCTCACGGCACTTTCCGTCGGAAAGATCATCGATATATTTGCGGAACGCGGCTTCAGTGATTATGTCCGTACGGAAAGCAACGCGGACGGCATCGATAAAACGCTGCGGATGATGGACAGAGATTTCGAAGGCCTTTGCTTCGTCAATCTGGTCGATTTTGATATGTCCTACGGGCACCGCAACGATATTTCCGGCTATGCGGCGGCCATGAGCTATTTCGACAGCCGGCTCCCGGAAATCATGGACAAGCTTCGGGAGGAAGATATTTTGATGATCACCGCCGATCACGGCTGCGATCCTTCCACGGATTCTACCGACCATTCCCGGGAATATACGCCGCTCATCATTTACGGGAAACGGATCCGGGCCGGTGCAGATCTGGGGACCAGAGCCTGCTTTGCCGATATTTCCGCCTCGATCCTGGAATATTTCGGTACAGCTCCCGCCGGGACGGCAGGAGAGAGCTTCCTGCGCACGGTCCTCATGTCAGACCGCGAGATATTGATGCGGGCGGCGCAGGAGGCGCGTCAATATGCCTACGTGCCTTATTCCGGCTTCCGTGTGGGTGCCGCGCTGATGACGGACGACGGAAAAGTCTACACCGGCTGCAACATCGAAAATGCTTCCTATCCTGTCTCGTTGTGTGCGGAAAGAACGGCACTTGCCAAGGCTGTCAGCAGCGGTGTGGTGAATTTCCGCGGAATTGCCATAGCAGGCGGAACGGAAAATGACATATCGGCTCCCTGCTTCCCCTGCGGCATGTGCCGTCAGGCTTTAGCTGAGTTCTGCGCTCCCTCTACTCCGGTATATCTGACAGACGGAAGCAATCACAGTCAATATACGGTCGGCAGTCTGCTGCCTGCGGCATTTGTTTTGAAATAGGTCATCCGATGATACGATCCAAACGATATTTCTTTATATTATTGATACTGATCCTGGCTGCTGCCTGCGGGAATGCCTGTCTGGCTGAATCGGAAAAGAAGATTTCATATCTGACCGGTCTGGACGGGGTGTTTGACCGTTACGTACTGGTGGAAGAGGGAAGTATCTCCGAGCATTACGATCCCAGTCAGGTCGGGAAACAGTCTCTTCAAATGCTGGATACGTATTTTGCCGGGGTTCCCGCGGTACGTCTGACAGGTTACAGCCGTATGATGCTTTCGAAGATCCGTATGGATTCTGCCAATCCGGACCTGAGCGAAGAAGAGCTGGAAGCTATGGATACCATGAACGGGCTGCGGTACAGTGTGAATGCAAAGGCCATGGAGATCCATGAATCCGCCTGTGAAAAGGGACCCTCAGATGCAATGAAGGCCATCGGAAAAAATGCGGCCGGAAATCTTCGTGAGCTGATCGTTCGTTCGATCAGGTCCAAAGGTGAAAAGCTGACCTTGCGGCAAATTTACGAGCGTCTGCAATTGGAAAATTATACCTATCAGACCGTTTTCACGTTCATGGGGAACAGTGAAGCACAGGAGAAGATCAAGCAGAATAACGGCGCTCCGCTGGAACTGCATTACAGTACCGGTGCGATCAAGGAAGACGGGGAAGTCTATGTGCTTCACCGGAAACAGGATGGCACGACGGAAGGCCTGATGGGATATTTTGAGCAGGGACTTCTGCATATCACACTCAGCGGCGATCCTTTCGGCTACTATGTGATGTATCTGGAAAATGCAGCTCCTGCACCGTTAAAATGCGGGAATGAATGGTGGTTGGGGTGGCTTTGGTTTGCAGCCGTCATCCTGCTGATCAAGCTTTCGAAAAAGAAAAGCAAGCTTCCCTGGATCCTTTACGGTCTGTTATTGTTCCTTTCCGTCCTCACTTCCGCTTTCGCAATATTGATCCCCGGCTGTTTTAAGGACGCGTATGTTACGATACTGGGCGGATTCGCGGCCTATATCGTGATACGTTTGGTGCGTGAAACAAATCAGCCGCGAAGGATCTGACAGCAGGCAGCAATCGCTCTTCTTAACTGAAAATCCCCTTTGCCTTCCATTCGGCAAAGGGGATTTTTTGAATGCTTTGAGGATGAAACGAAAACTGTGAATAACACCGAACGCACTTTCAGGATTTGGTCGGACGCAGATGAGATGTCAAAATGATGATGATCTGGCCTGGGATCCCTAAAAGGAATATCATCCAGATATTATAACCGAGGAACATAAAGTTGAGGAAGCAGGCGGCCAGGAGCGTCCACATCAAAAGAGAAATGATCCGGAAATTGGTGCGTGAATTGAACCATATGGAATTCAGCACGAGCCATACGGTGAATGCGACCGGAACTGCGTAGATATATGCGAGATAATGCATCTTGTTTCTGCCGGCGCTCCATTCCAGAATATTGAACAGGAGCATGGCAAAAAGGAAAACGGAAACGATACTGATCGCGGTGATGAAGCGGTGGTTGGATTTGGCCTGATTCAGCCATTCATGACGCTGCTCGGAGCGGGAGATATGTGTTTCTTCTACCAGATATTGAAGAGGAACTTCGTAATATTGGGCGATCTGGATCAGGACGACTACATCCGGCAGGGATTCACCGCGTTCCCATTTGGAGACGGCTTTGTCCGAGTAATTGAGTACGGAAGCCAATTCCAGCTGTGTCATTTTCTTTTGGTTGCGAAGCTGCAGGATGTTCTTCGCAACTGTTTTTTTGATATCGTCGTGATTTTCCACGGTAAGATTCCTTCTCTGTGTTTTACGGACTTTTTCTGGTCCACCGGCATCATATCATAGTTTATTTGGAGTGACAAGAACAAATAGAGCTCGATTTGACATAGTTCTACAGAAATCAACAGCCATTTTCCGCAGGAGAATACGGCTCTGCTGCCGGTAGAATCGCCGGTAGTATCACTCTACGGCGCTCTCGACTCGCTCTCTAGCCTGCATATCGGCCGGTCGATTGAAATCTTCCCGGTAATAACGTATAATCAGACCAAGAAAACAAGGGGGAAGGGTGAATGATATCCTATCGTCTTTTTACTGATTCAGCCTGTGATATTCCGCAGGATATATTGAACTCGTGGGGCTACGGCTTCTGCAGCCTGAGCTACGTTTTCGAAGGGGATGAGAAGGAATACACGGACGGCGAACTTTCCGCGGCCGAATTTTACGGGAGGGTCCGTTCCGGCGCATCCGCAAAGACCTCTGCCGTAAATGTGCTGGCCTTCAGTGAAGCATTCCGTGCGGTCCTTTCTGCCGGACAGGATCTGTTATATATCGGTTTTTCCGGCGGTCTCAGTTCCACCTGCCATCATGCCGAACTGGCCGCGCAGGAGCTGCGGGAGGAATTTCCGGAAAGGAAGATCCTGACAGTCGATTCTCTGTGTGCTTCCGCCGGTCTCGGTCTGCTTCTGTATCTTACTTCCAAGCGTGCCGCGGCCGGAGCTTCCATCGAAGAGGCTGCTGACTTTGCCGAAAAGACAAAGCTTCATATCTGTCATTGGTTCACCGTAGATAATCTGGACTCCCTGCTTCGCGGCGGCCGCGTCAAGAATGCGCTGGCTGCAGTCGGCGGGATGCTCGGCATCAAGCCGGTCGTGCACATGGATAACGAAGGCCACCTGGTCCCTGTGAGCGTTTCCCGTGGGCGCAGACTGTCCCTCCGTGCCATTGCCGACAAATACAAGCAGCTCGCATTGGTCCCGGGAGAAGGCCCTGTCTATATTTCGCATGCGGACTGCATGGATGACGTTAATATGCTCAAGGATATTCTCCGGGAGCGCTGCGGCGCAGACGTGGACTTTGTCGCGGATGTCGGTTCCGTCATCGGCTCGCATACCGGCGCAGGTGTCATTTCCATTTTCTTTGTCGGAAAAGAGCGCTGACGAATTCCTTTCATTGCGGATCGCAATAAGAAGATGATTGCAAAGATAAAGGGGCTGTAAAAAAACGCCTCTGAAATGAGCAGCTCCCGGATTTCAGCAATGGAATCCGGGAGCTGCTCATCTTTAATTGTGGATAATTCAGAAATCTGCCGTTTTGAGTGCACATAAACAGGCCTGTGGATAATCAG
>JAZLHR010000043.1:0-4692 GCA_045616945.1 Lachnospiraceae bacterium
GGTTTATTTCACATGCAAAAAATCCTTTGATTTTCCCGATTTTCTCCTGTTTTTTCTCCTTTTCCCACACTAAATTCATCGATTTCCCATACTAAATCCAAGCGTTTATCTACTGTGGGATTTACTTTGGGAATTTACGAAGGCGTCCGGCGTCCGGGCATCCGGGCTGAAAAAGCACGCCCGGTCGGTTGAAAGGCAGGCTTGCCTGTGATATAATCAAGCCTAACGGACTTTTGTACGGTCGGAGTTTCGGAAGGGAGGGAGCGTTATGGCTGCCATTCAGCTGTCAGACCATTTTACTTATAAAAAGCTGATGCGTTTTTCTCTTCCGACCATATTGATGATGGTCTTTTCCTCTGTCTACGGTGTGGTGGACGGGTATTTTGTGTCCAATTTCGGCGGCAAGGCTCCCTTTGCGGCCGTGAATTTTATCTATCCCTATATCATGATCCTGGCCGGATTCGGCTTCATGATCGGGACCGGCGGCTGTGCGCTCATCGGCAAGACACTGGGGGAAGATAAGCCGAAGCAGGCCAATCAGTATTTCTCCATGCTGCTGTATGTGACGCTGGCGGTCGGCCTGGCGCTCGCGGCGCTTTGCTTTTTTACCGTACGGCCCGTAGCTGCCGTTCTGGGGGCCGATGCGGAAATGCTCGATTACTGTACCCTGTACGGGAAGATCTCCGCGGCGGGCATCCTGTTCTTGATGCTCCAATTCGAATTTCAGAGCTTTTTCGTGCTGGCGGAAAAGCCGCAGCTGGGCCTGTATTTCACGCTGGGAGCCGGGATCATGAATATGTTCCTGGACTGGCTGCTGGTGGGCGTCTGCGGACAGGGCATTGCCGGCGCGGCGATCGCCACGGTCGCGAGCCAGGTGGTCGGCGGCGGGTTCCCCATCGTCTATTTCGCCCGGAAAAACAGCAGTCTGCTGCGGATGGGCAAGCCGTATTTTTCCCTTCGCCCGCTGCTGAAGACCCTGGGAAACGGCTCTTCGGAATTCGTATCCAATATCTCCATGTCCGTGGTCGGGATGCTTTACAATGTGCAATTGATGAAATATGCCGGTGAAAACGGCGTGGCGGCCTACGGGGTGCTGATGTATGTGAATTTCGTGTTTATTTCCATGTTCATCGGCTATTCTGTGGGGGTGGCGCCGGTCATCAGCTTCCACTTCGGCGCGGGGAATACCCGGGAACTGCGCAGCCTGCTGCGGAAGAGCCTGCGGGTGATCGCCGTGATGGCCCTGCTGATGCTGCTGGCGGGCGAAGGACTGGCCGGGCCGCTTTCGAAACTGTTTGTCGGCTATGACAGCGAATTGCTGGAAATGACGGTACGTGCTTTTGTGATTTTTTCTTTCTCTTTCCCTGCCGCGGCGCTGCCGATTTTCGGCTCGTCCTTCTTTACGGCACTAAATGACGGGATGACGTCTGCAGTCATTTCTTTTTTGCGGACGGCAGTCTTTCAGGTGGCGGCGGTGCTGCTTCTGCCGCTGTGGCTTGGGATCGACGGGATATGGTATTCCGTCATTGCCGCGGAACTCATCGCGGCTTGTCTGACGGTATTTTTCTGGATCAAAAAACAGCCGCAGTACGGGTATTGATGTTTCGGCGGCGTTGACAGACGGAGGAATCAGTTATGAGTCTGCAATCCAAAACGGTGGGACTGCTTTCCAAAAAGCAGGTAGATATGACGGTCGGGCCGGAGCTGAAGGTGCTTTTGACCTTCCTGCTGCCGATGGTGATCGGCAGCGTCTTTGACCTGTTCTACAATTATGCGGACACCTGGGTGCTGGGGAATTTCGTCAACAACGAAGCTTACGCGGCCGTGGGCGGCACTTCTACGACCTATCACATGCTCAGCTATTTCGTAGGCGGCTTCGGCTCCGGAACGGGCGTTATCATGGCCCGGCTGTTCGGTGCGAAGGACAGGGAGGGGATGCGGAAAACGCTCGGAAGCGCGCTGATCCTGATGCTTCTCATCGGCGGTGTCCTGGCGGTAGTCGGCATCGCCATGACGCCGGTCTTCCTGAAGATCCTGAAAATGCCGGAGGAACTGAAGGGCTACGCGCGGACATATCTGATCATCGTATATGCCGGCCTGATCCCGAGCTCCGTCAATGCCATGCTGGGCAATTTGCAGCGCGGTATCGGCGATTCGGCGCACAGTGTCTTTTACGGGCTGATCTGCAACCTGCTGAATGTTCCCATCAACCTGTTCTTCGTGCTGGTGCTGCATATGGATGTGGCCGGGGTGGCCCTTTCCACGGTGCTGTGTCAATGCCTGAATTCCTGGCTGCTCATCCGTGTGATGCTGCAGGAGGATTATCCGCTGCGCCCGGTCCGGAGCGAGATCAAGCTGCACGGTCCGACAGTCCGGAAGATCTGTGTGATGGCTCTGCCGATCTCACTGCAGTACGCTGTCAATGCTCTGTCCCTGATGCTGATCCAGCGGCGCATCAATGCGTTCGGCGCGTCGGTCATCAGCGGTTATGCGACCTATTCCAAGCTGGATAATCTGGCCTGTGTGGCGCTCGGCGCGATGTGTACCGCACTTTCCGCTTATGTCGGCCAGAATATGGGCGCGAAAAAGTATAAGCGCGCGAAGCGCGGCACCTGGCTGGGAATCGCTTCGCTGGTCGGTTTTATGATGGTCGTCACGGTGGTGTGCTATATCTTTGCACCGGCCTTTGCCCGCTTCTTTAATCCGGATGCGGACGCGGTGGCTTCTGCCGTGCAGATTGTAAGGATCATTATGCCCTTCTGCCTGTTCCACGGTATTTCCCACAGCATGACCGGCGCGATCCGCGGCGTGGGCGATTCCAGAACCCCGATGCTGATCAATCTGCTCAGCTTTGTAGGCGTGCGCCAGCTGTACCTTCTGATCCTGGATAAGATGGGGAAAATAACGCTGCGGTCCGTGATGATGACCTTCCCGGTCGGCTGGATCGCCTGCGCGCTCGTCCTGTGTATTTTCTTCTTCCGTATCCGCTGGCAGGCCAAGGCCGAGGAAGGGGTATGACGAGCGCAGAATAACAAAAGAAGGGGCGCAGCCCCGGGCATTGAAGAAAAGGGTTGGTGTGACGGATGTTTTTGGATGAAAACACCCGCTTGACGGGAATTTATGACGATGCAAAAAAGGCCATGAACGCTGCGGACACGGCGGGCGCTTTCAAAGCTGCCGCCGATATGTTTGCTGCGATTCCCGGTTTTAAGGATGCTGATATACTGGCACGGGAATGCCGTGATAAAGCAGAGACCATCCGCAGGGATTGGGTCTATTCATCCGCCCTGTTTCATATGAATGATGAAATAGGTTCCTGTAATGAGGCAATCGCATTATTAGAAACGATTCCCGGCTGGAAGGATGCCGACGAGCAGATCATTGCCTGTCAGGAGAGGATCGAGGAGATCCGGGAAAGGACCCGCCTGGAAGCGGAGCGCAAAGCGGAAGAACGCCGCATTGCGGCTGAAAAAGCGGCAGAAAAGCGAAAAAAGGCATTTGCCGTCGGAATACCGGTCGCTGCTGCATGTATCGTATTTTTGATCGTTTTGATAACGGTCATAATACCGAAAAGCAAATACAGAGCTGCCGTTTCCTTGATGAACGACGGCAGATACAGTGAAGCATTCACCGTATTTACAGCGCTCGGCGGGTACAGGGATAGTACAGATAAAGCTTCCGAGTGCCTGTTCTCAGCGCAGAAGCCCCGTCTTTCCGGCATTCAAAACGGCGATATCATCAAATTCGGCGCTTATGAGCAGGACGGCAGCACGTCCGACGGGAAAGAAGAAATCGAATGGATCGTACTTTGCGCGGAAGGCAGCAAAGCCCTTGTGATCAGCAAGTATGCGCTTGACTGCCAACCGTACAATGCGTCTTATATCGGCGTGTCTTGGGAAAAATGCACTCTCAGAACGTGGCTGAACGGTGTTTTTATGAATGATGCGTTCAGTTCAAAGCATCAGGAGATGATTTCTTCCGTATCCGTGCCCGCCGATAATAATCCCGAATACATCACGGATCCCGGCAGCGCAGCAGCGGATAAGGTGTTCTTGCTCAGCGCCGCAGAAGCAGAAAAATATTTTTCCACCGATCGTGCGAGACAATGTCAACCCACGAAAACTGCAGCTGACAAAGGCGCGTGTACAGGCAGTGATAATGGCAGCTGCTGGTGGTGGCTGCGGTCGCCCGGTGATATTCGGAACTATGCCGTCCGTGTTTACGATGACGGCTCGGTCGGTTACTTCGGCGACGATGTTGCCCTTGGCAGCGGAGCTGTCCGCCCCGCCTTGTGGATCGATCTGGACTCTTAACTCTGCAGAAGCCGCCCCGGATATTTCTTTTCCTTCCCTGCCGCCTGCGCTTCTTCCTATACAAAAGGGGCTGTCGCACTAAGATGCGGCGGCCCCTTTTCAAAAAGAACGAATAACACGAAACGCCGGGGTTCGAAAATCCCGGCGTTTGTGGTATAATTCAGTTATGCAACCAAGTAAAATTAAACAGGGTGATTATACCGCATTTTCCCTGAATTATCAAATCAAACTTCCGCTGGATTTAGAAATTTCTATTCCGTAGTAAATTCCCAAAGTAAATCCCACAGTAGGAATTAAAGTTGGATTTACTCTGGGAAATATTATGTCGTAGGATTTACCTTGGGAAATCATCCCATATTTATTTACGGAGGTACAATCC
>JAZLHR010000044.1:0-7918 GCA_045616945.1 Lachnospiraceae bacterium
GGTGGACTTGCCGCAGCCGGATTCGCCTACGATACCCAGGGTCTTGCCTCGTTCGATGGAAAAGGATACATCATCGACCGCATGCAGCATACCGCGGGGCGTCTTGAAATACTTTTTTAAGTTTTTTACGTCCAGAATCACGTCGCTCATGCCTTTTTGCTCCTTTCAATAACAAAGCCGTCTTCCAGACAGCGCGTGCATTCCACCATGTGCGTGTCGGAAAACCACTTCTGCTGCGGTGCGGCCTCACGGCAGGCATCCGTCGCATAAGGGCAGCGGGAGGCAAAAGCGCAGCCGACCGGCAGATTGGAGGGGTCAGGCATCAGACCGGGGATGGGCTTCAGGCGCGCCGTACGGTCCTTAACATTGGGAAGGGAGTTGAACAGACCTTCCGTATAAGGATGGCGGGTGTCGTTGAAGACCTCGTCCAGCGTGCCCCGCTCGATGATACGGCCGGCATACATAACCGCTACATTATCGCAGGTCTCTGCTACGATACCAAGGTCGTGGGTGATCATAACCATACCCATATCGAACTTGGAACGCAGGTTCTTCATCATATCCAGAACCTGTGCCTGAATGGTCACGTCCAGAGCCGTGGTAGGCTCATCGGCGATCAGAACATGCGGATTGCAGGCCAGCGCGATGGCGATGACCACACGCTGCTTCATGCCGCCGGAGAACTGGTGAGGATATTCGTTGCCGCGGGTACGGGGAATACCTACCATCTCCAGCATATCCAGAGCCTTTTCATAGGCCATGGTCTTGGAGATCTCTTCATGCAGATAGATGGATTCCGCGATCTGATTGCCCACCGTCAGCAGCGGGTTCAGACTGGTCATGGGATCCTGGAAAATCATGGAGATATCCCGGCCGCGGATCTTCTCCAGCTCCTTCGGGGTCTTGGTGAAAACGTTCTGACCGCATACGAACACGGAGCCCTTCGTTACGACTCCGGGTGGGTTCGGGACCAGATTCAGGCAGGCCAGAGCGGTCGTCGTTTTGCCGGCGCCGGTCTCGCCCACGAGTCCGAGCGTCTGACCGCGCTTTACCTGCAGATTGATATCGGCCGCGGCTTTGGAAATATCGCCGTCAACCTCATACTGCACGCTCAGGTCATGGATATCCAGAACCACGTCCTCTGCGGGCGTATACTCATCAAAGACAGTAGGTACAACCTGTTTTTTCTTTGCCATAGCGTACCTCCTCTTAGTGCTTCAGCTTCGGGTCCAGAGCATCACGCAGACCGTCGCCCATCAGGTTGAGGGCCATAACGGTGATCATGATGGCAAGACCGGGGAACAGTGTCAGATAGCTGTGGCTGCGGATCAGGGTACGGCCCGCGGAAAGCAGTGCGCCCCACTCCGGAGTCGGCGCGGAAACGCCCAGGCCGAGGTAGCTCAGGGAAGAGGCGGAAATAATGGCGTTGCCGATAGCCAGCGTCAGACGTACCACGATCAGGTTCATCGAGTTCGGAATAACATGCTTGAAGATAACCTGCAGCGGGCGCATACCGATGGCCCTGGCGGACTCGATATATTCCTCACTGCGGACCGTCATGACAGCCAATCGCGTATTGCCGGCCTGGCTGCCGATGCTCGGGATAGCGATGGCCAGGATCAGTACCGCGATATTCTGTCCGAACACGGTCACAACGATGATACCCAGCAGCAGGCCGGGGATGGAACCGATCACGTCGAAAATACGGAATATCAGCAGATCCACCCAGCCGCCGTAGTAAGCAGCAACAGCACCGATGGGAAGGCCGATAGCTACAGAGGTAAAGGTCGCTGCAAAGGCAATAAGCATGGAATACTTGGTGCCGTAGATAACGCGTGTAAACAGATCACGGCCCAGGTCATCCGTTCCGAAAGGGTGAGCCTTGCAGGGCCTCACCAGCATCTCTCGGATGTTATAGCCCATGATATCGGTATCAAAGTCGTAGATCACATCGGCCAGAAGCGCGATGCAAACCAGAATAAGCGTGATAACGGTGCCGACAAGAGCGCCCTTATTCGAGAAGAAGCGGCGCAGGAAATCCATAAAGGGCGGGCGTTTCTGAAACTGCCTGGATTTTAAGACTCTCTTTTCACGTGCCATCTCAGTTGCCTCCCTTCAAAGCTGCCGCGGGCTTTTTGGCCTTCCGCTTCTTTCCCTTCACATACATGGACTTCAAACGGGGGTCGATCGCAACGTCCGTGAGCGTGATCACTACGTTAAGAGCGCACAGGATGGCGCATTTTACGATCAGGAAGCCGCAGCAAAGCGGGATATCGCGGCGCTTGGCCGAGTCTACGATGACCTTGCCTACGCCGGGCCATGAGAATACGGTCTCGGTCAGAGCGGCACCGGCCACAGCGGTGGAAAGCAGAGCCATGGCGGTATTTACCGTGGGGATCAAGGCGTTGCGCATGGCGTGCTTATATACGACCATTTTTTCAGACACGCCCTTGGCACGGGCAGTACGCAGGTAGTCGGCGCGGAGGTTGTCCAGCAGTGCGGTACGGGTGGTACGCATCTGCACGGCCATGTGACCGGTACCGATGGTAAATGCAGGCATAATGACCGAATACCAATGCTCGTTGCCGCTGATGGGCAGCCAGCCGAGCTTGACCGAGAAAAGAACGATCAGCAGCAGGCCGAGCCAGAAGTTCGGCGTCGCCAGACCGATAACACCGAGCACGTTGCAGACGTTATCGACCAGAGTACCGGCCTTCATGGCAGCCCAGATACCGAGCGGTACGGCCAAAACGACGGTCACCACATCCGCCATCACGCCCAGATACAGGGTCGCGCCGATACGGGACTTGAAATACTCCCATACATCCAGCTTCAGCTGATAAGACTGTCCCAGATCACCGTGAAGCATATTCCAAACATATAAGCCATAGCGAACCAACAGAGGTTTATCCAGACCCAGATGCGCACGGTATTCCTGGATCTGTTCTTCTGTCCAGTCATCGGTATCCAGGGTATCAACATAGTCCGCGCCGGACATATTCATCGCGGCATAGATAATGAAGGCAACCCCCAGCAATACCGGAATCAGGAGCAAGAAGCGCTTGATAACATATTGAAGCATTCGTTTCTCCTTTTTCAAAAAGAGCGGCGGCGCCAAAGCGCCGCCGCCTTGATCAACAAGGTGCTATAAAATTTTTTCGGAAATTACTTCGTAACTTCCATCTTAATAGCATAGTACTCAGTCTTGGTATCAAGACGCCACTTGATACCGCTTACGCCCTTCAAGCAAGTCTCGCCGGAGGATTCATAGAACCAAGGCCAGTAAACGGACTCGTCGTGCCAGGTCAGCTGGATCTGCTTGTAGATCTCCTTGCGGGCAGCATCGTCAGTCATGGTCAAAGCTTCCTTGAACTTGGCAACCTGGTCATCGTTCTCATACAGAGCACGGTTGGTGGAGCTGGTAGGGCTCGGGATGAAGTTGAAGCGGCCGCCATCGGGTCTCAGGGAGATGTTGTAGATCAGCATGTCGAACTTATCCTGCTCGGTGGCAGTGCCTTCACGCATAGCCTTCACACGGGCGGTAACGCCGGCGGTATCGGTATTATCGATCACAACGTCGATATTCAGGACTTCCTTCAGCTTGGACTGCAAAATAACAGCAGTCCTGCCCCAGCCGCCTTCAGCAGCGCCGGGAACCGTAAGCTTGAAGGAGAAGCCGCCGTTCGGATAGCTGGACTTGGACAGGCATTCCTTAGCATAAGCCAGATCCTGGCCGTACGGGTGATCATATTCTTCCCACAGACCGTACTGAGCATTGCCCCACATGGTCTTGGCCTGAACTGCATTGCCTTCATGGTTGATGAGGTTCAGCTCGTCCATATCGATGCAGTAGATAACAGCCTTGCGGAGGTTCTTGGTCTTCTCGTCGTTACCGGCGAAAGGACCGTACTTGAAGTTGAACAGAGCATAGCTCAGAGTCTGAGCCGGGAATTCATGGATTTCTAACTTGGAGGTGTCAATACCCTTCAGATCCGCAGAACCAATCTTGGCAGCGACAACTTCGCCGGATTCCAGAGCCGCAACACGGGTGGAAATTTCGGAATAGTAACGGAAGCTTACCTTCTCGGTAGGAGTGGTGCCTTCCTCCTTCCAAACCCAGCTGTCATTGAATTTCTTGAAGGACAGGGTCTCGCCGGCTACGAACTCATCGAGCATCCAGCCGCCGGTACCGATCTTAACGCCTTCTGCCAGGTTGGCTTCGCAGGCCTTCTTGCAGACGATGGTGTAATTATACAGATACAGATAGTAGATGAAGTCTACGTTGTCAGCCTTCAGGTTTAACTTGACTTCATAGTCGCCGAGACGATCGATGGACTCGATCTGATCGACCAGCGTGGAGGAACCAACGGTACCGTTCTTTTCCTTGATAGCCGCCGCGAAGTCGGAGAAGGTGTAGATAACGTCATCAGCGGTCATCTTCTCGCCGTTGGAGAAGGTAACATCCTCACGCAGCTTGATGCTGACGGTATGAGCATCGGGCATAGTCACGGAAGTAGCCAGCTCGGGCTTGAACTCTCTCTTCTCGAAATCCCATTCAAGCAGCTGGTTGAAAGTCATGCCGTAAACCTTGTCGTGGTTGCCGTCGGACTTTTCAGCCGGGCTGAACTGAACAACGGGCTGTTCCAGAGCAATCGTAAGTTCTTTCTTGTACTCCTTCGGCTTATCAGCCTCGGAACTACCCTTGGTCTCTTCGGGTTTCTCGCCGCAGGCTACCATGCCGAGCACCATAGCCAGAACGAGGAGCAGGGACGCAAATTTCTTCATACGTGAATCCTCCTTCACTTTTCTGCGATCCGGCAAACTATCCCCATAATCTGCCGGACAAGCCGCCTCACCGCGCAGAGCGGATGAGAAGTTTCTATATTCTACGGATAATTCATTCCGCAGCAAACACATTTTTTCTGAAAAGGGCAGCGGCTTCCGAAGCACATACGGCACCGTGTTCACATTCCCTTAACAATATACTGCATTTTTAGCATAACGTCTGTAGGTTGTCAAGCGGAAAATTCTCATCCGGGACAATTTTGCTGTCCCCGGCTTTCGGTCTCCCCGTTTTCACCGCACGATCAGCAGGGTTTCAAAGCGATCCAGCTCAAACTCTTCCGCATTTTTTTCGCAGAGTGAGATCTTCGCATCCTGTCCGACCCGGTATACCCGGAAGCCTGCCAGATTCGTCCTGACCTGCTTTTTCTCCGCGGAAATGTTGGTCAGCATGACCGCCTTTTCCTCTTCATTGCCTGCCGCCAGAGCATACACATATTTTTCCGGCGCCGAAAGCGCATATTCGGTCCCCAGTCCGTACAGCCTGCCGAAAGCCTTCAGCGCATAGTAAGCCCCCGTCGGTTCCTGGGTCAGCGGATGATACAGCCCCCCGTATTCGGAATGGCCTATGCGTGCATCGTAGAAGCACATCATATCCACGCTTTTTTTCTTATGGAGCCCCAGAAGCATGGCTGCAAATTTTGCTGCGGCCTCATCGGTCGCCCAGATCTTGCGGCTGTGCATGTTGTTCCACTCGTTTATCATCTGGAATACATCGCCGAAGCCGTATTCCTCCAGTTTCTTCTGCGCGTAATCGGCCATGACCAGCGTGGCCTCCACGGTTGCGTAGCTGTGCCAGGAGAAGAAATCCATCGGGGCTCCCGAGGCCCGGATATACGCCAGAAAATCGTCAAAAAATTTCATGAAATGCTCAGACCGGGCGGGGCGCAGTCCCTTCATGCCCCGGTCCTCTTCGGAAAGCTCCGCCTGCAGGCCGTATTTCTCCGGGCAGGCGGAAGCATCGTAAAAGCCGCAGCCGCCGTAGCCGCCGACCGAGATCGAATCGCCGAAGCAGGCCTTCAGATGCTTCGCGGTCACATCGTACAGTTCGAAATACTGCTCCGGCGTACCGCTCCACAGATTATTGTAAAACGCGTTTTCACCGTTGTCCGGCTCCTCCCAGATCTCCCAGAAGCGGACGCCGAAATGAAAGCCGTCTGCCCAGCCTTCATTGTAGTGGCGGACGATATGCTCGCAGATCCGGGCCCACTTGCCGAAATCCTTCGGAGGGTCCAGATAATAATTGCGGATGTTATGCATGTTCTCGATACTGACGCCCAGACGGTAGATCGGTTCCAGACCGGCCTTGTTCATCGCGGTCAGGAGCCAGTCGGTAAACGCGAAATCATAGGAGGCCGGGTCGTTTTCGTCCGCGTCAAAGTTCCGGAAGATATTGGGGATATCCACGAAGCGGTTCATCCCGTACGCGCCGCCCGTATCATGCAGACGGCAGTACTTCACATTCGCTTCCGTCAGATCCCGGAAATGCGACGTACTGCTTCCCGCAAAAGGAGGCTGGCCCACCTGATGAAGCGGCCTGACGGGTCCTATCGGTTCCGAAAAATTTACGGTCAAATTCATAATCGTCCTCCTTTTCCGCGCCGCAGCTCGGTCACGGCTGTAATTATACCATTTTTTTGCCTTTTCGGCAACTCTGCAGGCAAGACACCCGGAGGCAATATCCCGAAAGTCTTATTATGTTTTGTTTATACCGACTATATTATTTATATAGGTTTTGCTCAATCTTATCATGTTCTTTATTACATTTTCTTTATAGGCTTATTGCAAATATATATTTGAAATAATAACACTGACTGTATATACTATGGAATCATTCCAAAAATGCATAGGAGGAAATGTCCATGAAACGAAGTGCAGTATATTTACCCAGTTACGTCATCGGCAGTGATGCTTATGAGCAGGCAGCGGACGTACTGAAGACCTACGGCCGCAAGGCGGTGATCATCGGCGGCGAGCGTGCCATGGCCGCCGGGGCGAAAAAGCTGGAGGACGCCCTGCAGCGCGGCGGCATTGACCTCCTTGCGAAGGAATGGTACGGCGGCTCGGCGGATCCTGCGCAGGCAGAACGCCTGGCAATGCTGCCGGCAGTACAGGAAGCGGATATGATCCTTGCGATGGGAGGCGGCCGCTGCTCGGATGTATGCAAGGTCACGGCGCAGCTTCTGGGAAAACCGCTTTTCACCTTCCCGACCATCGCATCGAACTGCGCGCCCGTCACCGCTTTGGCCATACTGTATAACGCGGACGGGGTATTCCTGGGCAACACCTTTGTGAAGCAGCCGCCTGTATGCTGCTTTATCGACACGGAGATCATCGCTCACGCGCCTGCGGCATTCCTGCGTGCAGGCATCGGGGATGCGCTCAGCAAGGCCCCGGAGGTCCTGCTGGCTCTGCGGAACGTCCCGCAGGATCAGAATCTTCTGGAAGGGAAATGCCTGGCCGATGCCTGCATGACGCCTCTGCTCCGCTGCGGGGCTGCCGCCATGGAAGCCGTCCGGATGCATACCGTCAATGAGGCGCTGGAAGATACCGTGCTGGCGATCATCGTTTCCACCGGACTGGTGAGCAACCTGCTGACCTGCCGGGAATACTACTACAATTCCAATCTTGCCCATTGCTTCTATTACGGGGCCACCGTGCTGCCGGTCTATGAAAAATACGCCCACGGGGAGTGGGTCGCCTACGGGGTCCTGGCTCTGCTCGCCTACGACGGCCAGACGGAGCTCCTGCGGCAGGTCCTTCGCCTGAACAAGGCTATCGGGCTGCCCACATGCCTGGCCGACCTGGAGATCGGTGAAGCCGACCTGACTGCCTTGATCGACAAGGCCGCATCCACGCAGGGCTGGAAGATCAAGGGCTACGAAACAAGCAAGGACCGCTTCCGTGAAGCCATCCTGGCCGTAGACCGCCTTGCCCTCGCGTGACTCTTCTCTCTTTTTTCCGTAAGCCCTCTGCTTCGCATGCATAAAGCAGCCCCGGCGGCAGCAGCCTCCGGGGCGCGCAGAATAAGATATAAAGTTGTCGGGGGGGGGGGGGGCGGGGGCACCCGGCCCCC
>JAZLHR010000045.1:0-17682 GCA_045616945.1 Lachnospiraceae bacterium
TTCTTCTGTTCAGACATTCCTGAATTTCAGTACGGTCTTCAGAAGTGAGGTGCTTGTTCTTTTTGGGGTTGGATTTGTTTGTCATAGGATTGTACCTCCGTAAAAAATATGGGATGATTTCCCAAGGTAAATCCTACGACATAATATTTCCCAGAGTAAATCCAACTTTAATTCCTACTGTGGGATTTACTTTGGGAATTTACTGAGCGCATAATCCGGCAGGAAAGTGCGGCTGCGCGTTGCCGCGGTGCATATTTTGTGCTATATTCATACTGTGTTTTTGTGTGTCCGGGACAGGAAAGGCCCCGCTGGTGCACGGAAAGGAAAAGCCGCTATGGGAAAGCTGTTTTATCTGATGGGAAAAAGCGCGTCCGGCAAGGATTCTCTGCTGGCGGATCTCCGTGCCTTTTTCGGAGACCGGCTGCGGAGCGTGGTACTGTACGCGACCCGGCCCATCCGTACCGGCGAGACAGACGGGAAGTCGTACCATTTTCTGACCAATGAAGAGTTCCGCAAAAAGGAAGCGGCAGGGGAGGTCATTGAATCCCGGCTGTATCATACGGTATACGGCCCCTGGATCTATGCGACGATGAATGACGGCCAGATACAGCCGGATCGCTATTCTTATCTGATGGTCGGGACGCTGGAATCTTTTATGGCGACGCGGCGCTTTTTCGGAGAGGATACCGTGGTCCCTCTGTACGTGGAGGTGGAAAACGGGGAGCGCCTGGCGCGGGCTCTGCGCCGGGAACGCGCGGAAGAACATCCCCGGTATGCGGAGCTTTGCCGCCGTTTTCTGGCGGATGAGGAGGATTTTTCCGAGGCAAAGCTGGCGGAGGCCGGTATCACGCGCCGCTTTGTGAACGATGACCGCTGCCGCTGCTTCCGCGAGCTGCGGGATGCTGTCGAGGAGGCGCTCCGATGAGTCGGCTCATGCAGTATTTTCGGGAAAAGGTCCGCGAGGGAGAGGTGTCGCATGCCTATCTGCTCGAGGTCCCCGGCGCGGAAAACCAGCGGAAGCTGGGGCTGGATCTGGCGTCGCTCATCCTTTGTGAGCAGCACAGCGGCTGCGGCAGCTGCGATACCTGCCGGGCGGTGCTTTCCGGCAACCATCCGGATGTGATCACCGTGACGCATGAAAAGCCGAATGTCATCTCAGTCGGGGAGATCCGCGCGCAGCTGGTGGAGGATATGGGGATCCGGCCTTTCCGGGCTGAGAAGAAGATCTATCTGGTGCCGGAAGCGGAGCTTATGAACCCGCAGGCCCAGAACGCGCTGCTGAAGACGCTGGAGGAACCGCCTTTGTACGGGATGATCTTCCTTTTTACGTCCAACCGCAGCAGCTTTCTGCCCACGGTGCTTTCGCGCACGGTGTATCTGTCAGAAGAGGAAGACGGAGAAGGGGAAGGCGGGCAGAATGCCGGCCGCGGCAAGCTGTTTGAATATCTGCACCGTGCTGCGAGCATGAGCGGCAGCGAAGCGGCAGGGCTTTTTACCGCGCTGAAGGAAGCGGGGATGGACCGCGCGGATATCTACGAAAGGCTGAATGCCTGGTGGAGGGATCTGCTGGTCTTCAAGAGCGGCGCAGACAGCTTCCGGTTTCCGGAGGAGGAAGATTATTATGACCGTTACAGCCGCAGGCTGTCGGATGCCCAGCTGGAGAAGCTGTGGCAGGCAATACAAAGGGCGCGTTTCCGCACGGATTTCAACGTAAATCCGGATCTGGCCCTGGAGCTTTTTTTCCTGGAATTGGGAGAGGAGCTGCGGAAAAGTGAATGATAGAGGAGAAAGAATATGAAAGTGGTCGGAGTACGTTTTCGCCGGGCGGGCAAGGTCTATCCTTTTGACCCAGGTGAAATGAACATTCGCAGGGACATGATGGTCATCGTCGATACCCCCTGGGGCATCGAAATGGGTTCGGTCGTATATACGGACTATGAAAAAAAGGACGAGAAAGAAGTGCGGAAGGTCATCCGCATCGCAAATGCGCAGGACCTGAAGGCTGCCGGCAAGAACCGTGAAAAGGAGGCCGAGGCTTTCCGCATCGGTCAAGAGAAGATCGCAAGACGCGGGCTGGCCATGAACCTGGTATCGGTGGAATATACCTTTGACGGCAGCAAGATACTGTTCTATTTTACGGCGGAGAACCGGATTGATTTCCGCGAACTGGTGAAGGATCTGGCATCCGTATTCCATACCCGCATCGAGCTGCGTCAAATCGGTGTGCGCGATGAGACCAAGATCCTGGGCGGATTGGGCATTTGCGGGCGCGTGCTTTGCTGCACGGGATATCTGTCCGAATTTGCGCCGGTCTCCATCCGTATGGCCAAGGATCAGAATCTGTCCCTGAATCCCGCGAAAATTTCCGGCTCCTGCGGCCGCCTGATGTGCTGCCTGAAGAACGAGCAGGAGACCTATGAATATCTGAACAGCAAAATGCCCTCCGTCGGCGAGACCGTTCTGGTCAAGGCAGACGGCGCCAAGGGCACCGTACAAAGCACCGATGTGATGCGTCAGCGGGTGAAGGTCCTGTTTACGCTGCCGGACGGGAGTACGGACCTGCGTGACTATCCCGTAGAGGAACTGAAGCTGGGACAGCACCGCCGCAGAGCTCCCCGAAAGCTCAGCGAAGAAGAAATGAAGGAAGTCAAGGAGCTCAGCGAGCTGGAAAAAGATGATTCCTGCTCCAAGCTGGACTGATATGAGCCGCGAAAGGACGGACGAGCTGGGACGGAAGGGCTACCGGATCATTCAGGATACGGAGGCCTTCTGTTTCGGCGCGGATGCGGTGCTGCTGGCGGATTTTGCACAGGCGGGAAAAAATGACCGGGTGCTCGATATGGGCACCGGCAACGGGATCCTGCCGCTGCTTTTGGAGGCCCGGGACAAGGGCGCAAGCTACGAGGCGCTGGAGATCCAGCCGGCAATGGCGGCACTGGCCCGCCGCAATGCGGCGCTGAACGGGCTGGAAGATAAGATCCATGTGACGGAAGGCGACAACAAGGAGGCATCCCGGCTGTTCGGGCGGGGCAGCTTCCGGGTGGTCGTGACCAATCCACCGTATATGCGTGAAAATCACGGTCTGGTGAACCCGGAAAGCGCGAAGGCGATCGCCCGGCACGAGCTGCTTTGCAGCCTGGAAGACATCCTGCGGGAAGCCGCGGCGGTATTGGTGCCCGGGGGCCGCTTTTTCATGATCCACAGGCCCGCGCGGCTGGCGGAGATCATTGCCGGGATGCGGGCGCACGGACTGGAGCCGAAACGCCTGCGGATGGTGCATTCATTTGCGGATTCACCGGCGGAAATGGTGCTGGTGGAGGGTGTCCGCGGCGGCAGGCCTTATATGACGGTGGAGGCGCCTGTGATCATGTACCGCGAGAAGGGCGTCTATACGGATGAAGTCTACCGGATGTATTTCGGCGGGGAAGCACCGCTGCCGGACGGAGAGGAGAAGGCATGAGCGGAACATTGTATATCTGCGCGACGCCTATCGGCAACCGGGAGGATATGACCTTCCGGGCTGTAAAGAAACTGCAGGAGGTCGACCTGATTGCGGCGGAGGATACGCGCCACAGCCGGGGCCTGCTGGAGTATTACGGGATCGATAAGCCGCTCACGAGCTATCATGAGCATAATAAATACGAAAAGGCCGAAGAACTGGTCGGCCGGCTGCTGCAGGGAGAAAATATCGCTTTGGTGACGGATGCCGGTACGCCGGTGATCTCCGATCCGGGCGAAGTCCTGGTAAAGGCCTGCTACGAAGCGGGCGTGCCGGTGACATCGCTGCCGGGCCCCTGCGCACTGATCACTGCCTTGACGCTTTCCGGTATTTCCGGGCGCCGGTTTGTGTTCGAAGGGTTCCTGCCGATGGAAAACAAGGACCGCCGCAGGGTGCTGGAAAGCCTGCGGGACGAAGAGCGTACGATGATCCTGTACGAGGCGCCGCACCGGCTGCGCCGGACACTGGAGGAGCTGCAGGGGGTGCTGGGCTGCCGGAAGCTTCGCATCTGCCGCGAGCTGACCAAGGTCCATGAGGAAGCGGCTGCGTTTACGCTGCCGGAGGCAGTGGAATGGTACCGGGAGCAGGAACCGCGCGGTGAATATGTGCTGGTATTGGAAGGCCGTTCGCCGGAGGAAAAAGCCGCCGAGACCCGCGCTGCCGTGCAGGAACTGACGCTGCAGGAACATATGGCGCTTTATACGGGGCAGGGAATGGATCGGAAGGCCGCCATGAAAAAGGTCGCCGAGGAACGGGGGCTGCGCAGGCAGGATGTTTATCGCCTGCTGCTGGAGGAAAAAGAATGAAGATCATCTGTCTGGGAGACAGTATTACGGCGGCATTTTCGCTGCGTCCGGAAGAAATGTGGGTCAGTCTGCTGCAGCGCGAAACTGCGGATGAATGGATCAATGCAGGCATTTGCGGCGATACCACCGGCGGGATGATGGCCCGCCTTTCTTCTGAGGTGTTCCCGCAGAAGCCCGACGCGGTATTCCTGATGGGCGGCGGGAACGATATGGCCATGACAGGCTCTTTCGAGCAGCCGAAGCTGAATCTGATGGGGATGGTGCATCAGTGCGCGGCACGCGGCATCCGGCCCGTGGTGGGCATCGCGCCGGTCATCTGGGGGATCCCGGATCCCTGGCATCCCGTGACTTCCTGGCGGGAGGTGCATGCGGTGTCCGTGGCCTGGGCCGAGTATCAGCGGACCTTCTGTCAGACCTTCGGTCTCAGGCATATCGACTTTGCGGAGGCTTTCGAGGCGTATCCGCACGAGCTGCTGTACCAGAGCGACGGGCTGCATCCGAATGCGGCAGGCAACCGTCTGATGGCCGATACGGTGCTGAAAAGTCCCCTTTTCCGCTACGGAAAATAAGAAAAAAGGGACGCGGACGGCGGAAAAACCGTTGAAAATGCACTGAAAAAGCGAAAAGAAATACTGAAAAGTGCTTGACAGTGCAGACATTTTCGTATATAGTAGTTCAGCGTGCCGCTTGAGGACTGCGATGATCCATGCCCCGGACGGGTAGTTTCAAAGGTACCGACTAATATGATTTTCCGATTTTAGGAGGCTCCATTATGAAGAGTTTCATGGCCAACCCCGCTACGATCGAAAGAAAGTGGTATGTGGTTGATGCTGCCGGCAAGACCCTGGGCCGTATGGCTTCCGAGATTGCCAGCGTATTAAGAGGTAAGAATAAACCTACTTTCACCCCTCATGTTGATACCGGCGACTACGTAATCGTAATCAACGCCGAGAAGGTCGCTGTGACCGGCAAGAAGCTGCTGCACAAGACCTATTTCTCCCACTCCGCCTATGTAGGCAGTGCCCGCGAGACCACTCTGAAGGAAATGCTTGCCAAGAAGCCTACCGAGGTCATCCGCATTGCCGTCAAGGGTATGCTTCCCAAGGGCGCGCTCGGCAACGAGATGCTGGATAAGCTTTTCGTATATGCCGGCTCCGAGCATCCTCATCAGGCTCAGAAGCCTGAAGAGCTGACTTTCTAAGGCGAAGGAGGATATGAATCATGGCTAACCAGTTTTATGGCACCGGCAGACGTAAGAAGAGCATTGCCCGCGTTTACATCACCGTCGGCACCGGTAAGATCACTATCAATAAGAGAGATATCGAAGAATACTTTGGTCTGGATACCCTGAAGGTTATCGTTCGTCAGCCTCTGGCTGCTATCGACGGCCTTGAGAAGTACGATGTGACCGTTACCGTTCGCGGCGGCGGCTTCACCGGCCAGGCAGGCGCTATCCGTCATGGTATTTCCCGTGCCCTCCTGAAGGTTGACGGCGAGTTCCGTCCCGTTCTGAAGAAGGCCGGCTACCTGACCAGAGACCCTCGTATGAAGGAAAGAAAGAAGTACGGTCTCAAGGCAGCGAGACGCGCACCTCAGTTCAGCAAGAGATAATTTCTCTTTCAGAGATGCTCAAAAGCCCCGAAATCTCAATGCTTTCGGGGCTTTTTTGTTGCGTTTTTTTTGAAACCGTTTGGCGTAATTTGACGGGTCTTGAGTCTCAATGTGCCCATTATAATGGGTTAACCATAGGGGAAAACTCGTTTTTGGGCCCACAATGGGTTAAAAAACATAAGTGACTCTGCGCCTTTTTTGCAGCTTGTTCGTTCCGATCAACAACGATACTATCAACTGCAGCTGTAGCAGCTTCTGTGCAAAATCCTTCAAACTCAAGCTGACCAATAAGGCCGCTCCGTGAAAATGCCATATAGTCAAGATCGCGCTCGGCCTTCCAAACAGCGTTTTTTCTTCCCTGCTTAAATCAAATGATTCCGTCTGCATAACCTGTCCGCAAACAGTACAATAATTGACGGTCCGCACGTGCGGCGAGGGCGGTCCTGCGCTTTACGGCAGGCACAGCGGCAGATATGCACACGGGCTTCTGATCGAAATGATATAACGAAGGCCCCTTTGCTGCCTGATTTACCTTGTTTCCGGCAGATGGTTGCGTTCGTGCCTTGTAATTCAGGGCTCGTCCGGGATGACAGGCATGATCGCCTGGATGTCATACGGCGTCGCCTGATATACAAAGTAGTTCAGCCAGTTTTGATACAGCAGATTTGCATGGCTGCGCCACAGCATCATCGGCGGCTTGGTATCGTCATCATCCGGATAATAGTTTACGGGGATATCGATGGGTTTGCCCGCGTTCTTATCGCGAAGGTATTCATTTTGCAGCGTTTCCGCGTCATACTCGGAGTGGCCCGTGATAAACACCTGCCGCCCTCCCTTGGTCGCCATCGCATATACGCCGGCTTCCTTGGACGAGGCCAGGATCTTCAGCTTGCTGCAGCGCTCCACATCCTCGCGCCGGATCCCGGTGTGGCGGGAATGCGGTACCATGAATACGTCGTCAAAGCCGCGCATGAGCATGGAAGTGCGCTGCTCCACGATGTGCGGGAAGACCCCGAAAAGTTTATGAGGCAGCGGATAGTTGGGGATCCCGTAGTGGTAATACAGCGCCGCCTGTGCCGCCCAGCAAATGTGGAAGGTGCTGTGGATGTGGGTAAGGCTCCAGTCCATGATCTGGCAGAGCTCCGGCCAGTATTTCACTTCCTCAAACGGGATCTGTTCGACGGGCGCGCCGGTGATGATGAGACCGTCAAAGTTCCGGTGCTTCACTTCGTCAAAGGTTTTATAGAATTGGAACAGATGCTCCTGCGGAACATGCTTGGAGGCGTAGCTCTTGGTCGTGAGAAATTCCAGATTGACCTGCAGGGGGGTGTTGCCGAGGATCCTTGCCAGCTGCGTTTCGGTTGTGATCTTCGTGGGCATCAGATTTAATATCAGTATCTCAAGGGGGCGGATATCCTGCGTGACAGCGCGTTTTTCTGTCATGACGAAAATATTTTCGCGGGTAAGCGTTGCCTCCGCGGGCAATCCGTCGGGAATCTTAATGGGCATGTTATTTTACTCCAGTGCTTGTGCGATATCGTTGATGAGATCTTCGGCGTCCTCGAGGCCGCAGGAGAGCCGGACGAGATCCGGAGATACACCGGCCGCTTTCAGCTCCGCGTCATTCATCTGGCGATGGGTCGAGCTGGCAGGATGCAGGCAGCAGGTGCGCGCATCGGCCACATGGGTCTCGATGGCGGCGATCTTCAGCTTGCCCATGAACTCCTCGGCAGCGGCTCTTCCGCCCTTCACACCGAAGGATACAACGCCGCAGGAGCCGTTCGGCAGATATTTCCTGCCCACTTCGTAATATTTATCGCCGGGAAGGCCGCAGTACTGTACCCAGGCGATCTTTTCGTGATTTTTCAGGAATTCAGCCACCTTCTGGGCATTTTCGCAGTGTCTCTTCACGCGCACATGGAGGCTTTCCAGCCCCAGATTGAGGTAAAATGCATTCTGCGGGGACTGGATGGAACCGAAGTCACGCATCAGCTGGGAGGTGCATTTGGTGATGAAGGCACCGGCCAGACCGAAACGTTCCGTATAGATGACGCCGTGATAGCTTTCGTCCGGCGTGCAGAGTCCGGGGAATTTTTCGGGATGTTTTGTCCAGTCGAATTTGCCCGAATCCACGATGCAGCCGCCTACGGCAGTACCGTGGCCGTCCATATATTTGGTGGTGGAGTGCGTCACGATATCCGCGCCCCACTCGAAGGGACGGCAGTTGACGGGAGTCGCAAAGGTATTGTCAACGATCAGCGGCACACCGTGTGCGTGTGCTGCCTTGGCAAATTTTTCGATATCCAGCACCGTAAGGGCGGGATTTGCGATGGTTTCGCCGAATACAGCCTTGGTATTCGGGCGGAAAGCGGCATTCAGTTCTTCCTCGCTGCAGTCGGGAGAAACGAAAGTGAATTCAATCCCCATGCGCTTCATAGTTACGGCGAAAAGATTGAAGGTGCCGCCGTAAATACTGGTGGAGGATACAACATGGTCGCCGCAGGAGGCGATATTGAATACGGCGTAGAAATTGGCCGCCTGACCGGAGGAGGTCAGCATGGCGGCGGTACCGCCTTCCAGCGCTGCGATCTTAGCAGCGACATAGTCATTTGTGGGATTTTGCAGACGGGTGTAGAAATATCCTTCTGCTTCCAGGTCAAAGAGCTTGCCCATATCCGCGCTGGTAGCGTATTTGAAAGTGGTGCTTTGAATGATGGGAATCTGCCGGGGCTCTCCGTTGCCGGGGGTATAACCCGCCTGGACACACTTTGTTCCTGTTTTGAATTCTGCCATAACGCTTCCTCCTCTGGTAGCATGATCTTTTTCAATGTCAGAACGTATAAAAAAGCGGCTATGACAATGTGCCATAACCGCCTTTGGTGTACAATTCCGAAACGATTCAGGAAAGACCAAAGACGGTGGTGCGCATCATCATGCCGCGAAAATACATCCTTTTCATGGAGCAAACCGTCCTTTCCTTCCTGAACTTTGCTAGGGTTTTATCACAAAAGCCTCTTTTTGTCAATCCTGTACTTCTTCATTCTGCGGTCCGTGATGCGGCGCAGGCAGCCGCTTTTTAACGGAAAGATGCGATGCCGGAAACGTATTTACATCTGCGCCGAGAAAAAGACCGGATTGGTGAAAAATACCGGCACCCCGTCCCGGAGGACCTCCGCGCGGAAGAGGGAATGTGACCTGCCTTCCATCCGGAACGGGACCGTGACGGTTATTTCGTCATCCGGCACAGGCAGGGTCATTATCGGCTCGCCGTGGGCGATCAGCCTGAGTGTGCAGCCCGCCGCGCCGCGCACCGTTACAGTGACGGGCTTTTTGCTGTCCTTCCGGCAAAATACGCATTTGCCCATCTCCGTCATGCCGGAGGAGAGCTGAACGCTGCCGGAAAAGCGGTTGGGGTCGCCGAAGCATACCTGCCCGGCCCGGAGCGCGGCTTCCAGACTTGCCGCATCGCTGCCGGTGCTTGTGATCCACGAGGCAAAGCAGTTGCCGCTCTTCCAGCCCTTGCGGCTGTCGTGGCAGTCACTGCCGCCGTACGCGATCATCCGCACACCGCGCAGACTGAGCGCATCCCAAAGCCGAAGATGCTCCTCCAGCGTGAAGCCCCAGCGTCCCTCGGGGAAGCCGACCTCCAGAAGCTGTGCTCCGAAGCAGTGCGTTGACGCAAGTTCTTCCAACAGTTCGGAGAAGATCTCCTCATGGCTGCGCGTTTGTTTTCGGTAGGGCCAGAACGGATGGTTGCAGGCAAAGAGAGCTTTCCGGCTCCGCAGGTATGCGGCACCGGTTTTTTCGGATTCAACAAAGCCGACAGTATCATAGTCGATGATCGGCGTTTTTTCACTGAAGCAGTTGTGGTGATTGCGCCCGAACGTTACCTCAAAGCGAGGCAGGATCTTCAGCCCGTATGCCTCACCGACGCGCCCGGCGAGCGCCCGCATTTTTTCGAGCGCCGCATTTCCCGTATATCTGCGATCCACCGAAAACGAAGAAATCTTTGCCGTGCCGCGGAGCGTCAGTCCCAGAAATGCGCAGTCCTGCCCGAATTCGGGATCGAAACGCAGAACATCCTCCGAGATCGGGAGCGTGAAGACTCCGTCCTTCGCAGGCGGGAGCGGGAGCGTCCACACTTCGCCGCCGTCCGATCTGCAGCCGCCCAGGGTGTAGCAGAGATGCTGCTCTTTGAGATCCGGGCGCTGGGAGAGCCGGACATCCGCCGTGAAGGCTGCCCCTTCCGGCACATCGGCTTTCAGGCGCAGCGTCACGCCGGCAAAAAGTGCGAATTGCTGAAATTTTTTTCCGTCAAAGGATGCCGGCCTTTCTGGTGTGAGCGAGATCCGGCCTTCGCCCGCCTGCGATTCGGCAGGGTAGGGCGTTTTTTCATCGGTGTACCAGCCGATGCCGCGCTCGTTTACGGCATCGCCGCCGCACGGCACCGAAAACTGCCGCACGGCATTTTGGGCGCAGATGCGGGTGTCATGTTCGGTGATGAACAGCACATCGCAGCCGAGTGCCGCGGCCTGCGACGCATGGGAGCGCAGACTTGCCCGTTCTTCAAAATCCGCATGCAGGTGCATTTGCGTGAGATAGGTTTTTTTGACCGGGGAAAGCGCAGGCAAACGGTTGGAGAAGATCAGCTCCGACGGCAGATGATCCGTCCCGTTGAGGACAAGGGGATGAAGCTTCTTGTTTTTGCCGCAGCGGAACTCAAACCCGCTGATGGCACAGTTGGTTCGCGGCGGTATGGGATAGAAGCCGTCGCAGACGACGCCGCATTTTTCTATCAAATGATCTACCGCGGCGTGTACCACGGCACCGTGCGCGAAGATCGCCGCATCCTCGCCTCGTTCGAGGAGCTTGTCCAGGAACGGTGCAACACGCGCCCTGACATCTGCCGAAGTCTCTCTTTCCCGGCTCCACCACGGATCGGGAAGAACACTCGCTTCGTCGATCTCCGGGATATGCAGCCGCATCTGGGCTGCGGTCTCACCGACAAAATCGGGCGCGAGAGAGGTCGGCTTGGAGATCTCACGGATCTCGGCACAGACGCGGATGGGCAGATGCAGCGTCCGGGCCGCCTGCTGTGCGGTTTCAAGCGCACGGAGAAAGGGTGAAGAATAGATCGTCCCGCAGAAGTGCCGTTTTTCCAGTTCCTTCGCCGCATATTTTGCCTGAAGAATGCCGATTTCGGTCAAGGGCGGATCGCCCTTCGGATAGTCGGGATTGCTTTCCGTTTCGGAAAAGGACGCCGGCTGTCCGTGGCGCAGGATAAAGATCCGTCCGTGCTGCGGACGCTTCCGGTAAGGAATGCGCAGAAAACGCCCGGTTTCGGCATCGATCAGCGTGAAATCGTAGTTGCCGTTCAGGCAGCGCGTGCCCTGAGCGCTTTCAGGCATACAGCCGGACTGATCGAAAAATGCGCTGTGTCCGTACAGTGCAAAATCCGCGCCCGCGGGGTTTGGATTCGGCTCATGGCTCACTTCTGCCGTGACCGAGCCGACGGTCAGCCTGCTCCACGGCTTCAGCAGCGTGATGCCCGGCAGAGCCGCCAGAAACGCAGGCAGGTCATTGTTCCCGGGAACGACGCAGACGGAGCCGGAATATTCGGTAAGTGCCGCCATCAGCTCCGGCACAGCGGCACAGTAGGCAGCGGTATCTTCTTCGCGCCGTCCGACCTTGTATTCGTCAGCGCAGTCTCCGGTATGCACCGTCACATCCGGGCGGCAAAGTGCAGCGAGTTCTTTGATCTGCGGATAGAGCGGCACCGGCGTGTCGGAAAGGTGTAAAATGCGCCGGCCTTGGCAGCCTGCGAGAAATTCCCGGAGCTGCGGAAAATATTGCGAAATGTCCAGAAGCACGGTGACGGCCTCCTTTGAAATCCTGTTTTCTTATGTTGTATCATGCCCCGGGAAATTCCGCAAGACGTGTCCCGTATTCCGGTACGGCTGCGGCAATGGCTGACCGTATCCCCGGCAAAGGGGACCGGGCAGAAAGCGGTCTGTCCCATCGGACCGGCTGCGCCGCGGCGGTCTGCATTTCGGCGTTTTTCCTCAAAAGTGCGGGAAAAATCCACATGGCCGTGTTATAATCGACCTGCCATGAGGTCACCGAAACCAATTGGCCTGTCATAAGGGCGTCGAAAGCGGCCCCGCGAGAAAGGGCTTTGGCGAAGTGCCGCAGCCTGTGCCGGGGGCCGGCTCGGCAAAAGGCCCCTTGAGGCGGATTCGCTATCCGGGCCGCAAGCAGTTCCGGAAGTCGGATAAAGAGGTACATACGCATGTATTTGGAAACATTTATTCTTCCGATCGATAAAGAAGAAAGTATGCTTCACGAAAGGGCAGTACTGAACGGGGGCAAATACGGATATATCGACAACCCGTATCCCTGCGGCTTTTTCTCCTCGAAGGAATTGCATGAGGTCAATTTTGCCAAAACGACTATCTTTTACGGCGGCAACGGATCCGGAAAGAGCACCTTGCTGAATTTGATCGCTCAGAAGCTTGAACTGAACAGAATTGCCCCTTTTAATACCGGCGAAATGTTTTCTGCTTATGTTGAAAACTGCAGATATGAGCTCGGATCCGATGATGAAGGCTTCCGGTACAGGATCCCGAATGGGAGCCAAATCATTACGAGCGACGATATTTTTGACTATATGCTCACGGTCAGGACCAATAACAGCGAGATCAGAGAAAATAAAGCGAGTGCCAAAGAGGAATGGGCCCGTCTGAAGTTCGGCGAATCCGTCAAATTCAGCGGCATGGACGATTATGAGGCATTGAGGATGCAGGTCCTTGCAAGAAGCAAGTCCGTCAGCCGGAGGCAGTTCATCAGGCAGACGGCGGGCGATGAAGTGCGGCTCAGCAGCAACGGTGAAACGGCACTGCACTATTTTGAAGCCAAGCTGAAAAACGATACGCTGTATTGCCTGGACGAACCGGAAAACAGCATGTCGCCCAAAATGCAGATAGAATTTGTAAAAATGCTGGAAGAAATGGCCCGTTACTGCGGATGCCAGTTCATCATAGCTACCCACTCGCCGTTTATATTGGCCCTTGAAAATGCAAGGATCTACAACCTGGACACGGTGCCGGTCACGACCCGGAATTGGTGGGAGCTTGAAAACGCGAAGATCTATTATGCATTTTTCAAAGAGCACCGTGACCTGTTTGAGCAGTGACCCTGGCTCCGGATAAATGAATGCGGGGGGGCTCCGCCAATAAAAACAGACACCGTGAAAAGATGGGCGCTATGAGGAAAATACAAACCAACCGGGGCATCCGGTTGGATGGTCATTGATTAATTGCTGCGAGCGGAGAAAATTCGGCTCGGCAGACGCAAAAACGGAGCGGGTTTTCACCTGCTCCGTTTGCGGTTATATAAATCCCCGAACCCACCCTCGTGTGTCGGTCTGCGCTGTGGTAGTAAAAATACGCTGTGAAAACTCCGAACGGATGCTGTTGTATATATGCAGAGCATAAAAGAGGAAAGCCCCGTTACGCTGCTCCTGCGCACAATACTGTTGCGGCTCATTCTCAGCCACCGGAGATCGCGCACACCCCGTCACACTACCGCATCGTGTTTATTGAAGCTCTGTCGTCCAGTTCAGTTCCTGGATCCGCTCGTTCATTTCGCGGAGCTCCTTGGAATATCTGTCAACGTCCTTCTGGATATCTGCGACCGGAACGGTGCTCAGGATCCGGATCTCCGCCTTGGAGTAACGGTCGATCCGGCAGCTTGCCGCATCCAGGAAGCCTCTCAGGATGCGCAGCCGCTGCTGCAGGCAGTCCCGGCGCGCCAGCAGCTCGGTCATGGTCTCTCCGTCGGAAACGGCGCTGCTGTTGGTGAGGTTGATCCTTGCCACCAGCTCCTCCAGACGGGAAAGGCTGCCATCCAGCTCCTGAAGCAGAACCGCGGGATCCTCTGCGGGGGCATCCCCCTCCTGGACCTTGGCATTGTTTTCAAGCCGTTTTGAGATTTCGGCGATCCGTCTCTGAAGATCGGATCTCTCGGTCAAAGCGCTGGCTAATTTCATATGCAAATCCTCCTATGAAGCTCATTCTTCGAAACATTTTTCCGCATCGGACTCTTCCGATCATGCGCCTGCGATTATAACATGAGGCGGGAACCGTGACAAGGAGTATCACCGAAGCAAGCCCGGCGCAGGCGTGAAACGGCTCCGGTCAAGGGGGCAGGTCATTTGACATCAAGAATATTGTATTTGTTTTTCCTGAGAAAATAGGCGTAGGCAATACCGGAAACGATACTGTCAAAAGCATTGCCGATGCCGAACATCAGCGCGATACCGATGAGGGTCGCGCAGTCACATGAACGGGTTTCAAGGGATCGGCAGGGATCAATTCCCGCCGATTTTTCTTGTGCTTTTCAAAATGTATGCTATATTGAAATCAGACGTTTTCGGATGGGAGGCACGTATGCAATACCGGAAAGATAAAAACGACAACCAGCTTTCGATTCTCGGCTTCGGGTGTATGCCCTTTACGAAAAAAGGCGGCGCCATTGACATAGACAAGGCCGAGCAGGAGATAATGGAAGCGTATAAAAGCGGCGTCAACTATTTCGACACCGCCTATGTTTACGGCGGCAGCGAGGCGGCGGTCGGCGAGATTTTCGAACGCAACGGCATCCGCGAAAAAGTCAAGCTCGCCACAAAGCTGCCGCAATATCTTGTGGGAAGCCGCGTTGCGCTGGATAAATATTTCGACGAGCAGCTTTCCCGCCTGCGCACCACATATATCGATTATTATCTGATGCACCATTTGACCGATGTGGCGATGTGGGAAAAGCTGAAAGCTGTCGGCATCCTCGATTGGATCGAAGAAAAAAAGAAAAGCGGACAAATCAAAAACATCGGATTTTCGTATCACGGCAGCACGGACGGATTTTTAAAAATTCTCGCCGATTACGATTGGGATATCTGCCAGATCCAGTATAACTATTTCGACGAGCATTCCCAGGCCGGCAAAGCAGGTCTGCAGGCAGCAGCGGAAAAGGGTGTGCCTGTGGTGATTATGGAACCGCTTCGCGGCGGCAAATTGGTGGGGATGCTTCCCGACTCCGCAAAAGCGATAATGAAACAAAGCGGGCGTGATTGGACTCCGGCGGAATGGGGCTTCCGGTGGCTGTATAACCAGCCGGAGGTGACGGTCGTGTTATCGGGGATGAATTCACTGGATATGGTAAAAGAAAACTGCCGCACCGCATCCGAGGCGGCCGCCGGTGCATTTACCGAAGCGGATTTTGCCACGATCCGCGGTGTAACGCAAAAAATCCGCGAAAACGAAAAAGTCGGCTGCACCGGCTGCCGGTATTGTATGCCCTGCCCGAAAGGGGTAGATATTCCCGGAGCGTTTCGGTGTTATAACATGATGTTTATCGAATCGAAAACGCAAGGGCGGTTTGAATATGCCCAAACGGTGGGATTGACGAAAGAGAGTGCGTTTGCCACTCAGTGTATCGGGTGCGGAAAATGCGAAGCGCATTGTCCGCAGCAGCTGCCCATCCGAAAATTGCTGAAAGAGGCAGATGCGGCCCTCCGCCCGCTTCCGTACAAAGCAGGTATCAGCATTGTGCGAAAATTCATGTTCCGCAAAGCGAAAAAAAGCAAATAACAAATACGAAATCAGCAAGGGACAATGCTGCGGGGGGAAAAGTCCATCCCGGAGAAGGTAATCAAATAGTTTTGCAGCAGTCAGCAAAGGATTCAGCTATTGTTGACTGCTGCTTTTTATATAAAAGTGTGACGAATTTCACATAATTATCAATCGCATTAAAAACCTGTGAAAACCGAAATGGCAATATCAATAAAGCTGCGGAGGACACACTATGTTTATCACCCAACCGAAAATATTGGATACTTATCGCACCGACCAAAGGATATGGCAGGGTATTCCCAGCATTGAAGTAACCCCGAAAGGACGGATTTTTGCCTGCTTCTATTCGGGAAAGACCACGGAAACATGGGGCAATTATTGCTTGCTTGTCAAGTCTGAGGACGGAGAAATCTTCTCTGAGCCGATTGCGGCATCCTATTTGGATGATGACCATCGGTGCTTTGATCCGTGCGTGTGGATTGACCCCTTAGGTCGGCTGTGGTTTACATGGTCTGTCATGCCGGATCACGCACTGTACGACGTGATTTGCGAGGACCCCGATGCGGAAACATTGGTTTGGGGCGAAGAATTTTTCATCGGCCATGATGTCATGATGAACAAGCCCGTGGTACTTTCCTCCGGCGAATGGATTTTTCCTATTGCCGTATGGAGTATGCCGTGGCTGAGCGATTCCTGGCGTGACAAAGCCCAGACGCCCGGTGCATTTGCCTACTGCACCGTTGATAACGGGAGAACCTTCCGCAAGCTTGGCGGGGCACTTATTCCCGATAAACCCTTCGATGAACACATGATTGTGGAGCTTAGCGATGGCAGACTGATGATGTGGGTGCGTACAATGCACGGTACAGCCACTTTTTGTATTTCCTTTAAGCAACAAATAAAAGTGTGAGAATAATCACAACAAATCATACAAAAGCGTGTTTTCAGTAATCGGATGGTATTTTTTCAACTTTAATCAGTAAATATAAACGCTGCCGAGAACATAAAACACGCAATTGATTTTTCACTGCAAAAGAGAATATTCACAAATAATCACTTTCTATCACTTGAAAAAGTGAAAATTATGACTATAATATGATTCGGATGAATATAAAAGGGAGGGCTCGCCATGAACTTTGAGACCGAAAACATTGAATTCAAATCTCAGTTTACAGAAGAGATATATAAAGAAGTCATAGCGTTTGCCAATACAGACGGAGGAATTGTATACGTTGGCATTGATAATGAAGGCAATGCAATCGGGCTGACCAACGTCGATAACGAATATACCCGCATTACAAACGGAATCCGTGACGCCATCATGCCGGATGTAACCATGTGTGTCAAATATTTCATTCAGGATAACAAGGTGGTTCGCATTACCGTAAATGAAGGGCCAAACAAGCCTTACTACCTCAAAAGCAAGGGCTTGAAGCCGAGCGGCGTTTATGTCCGTCAGGGCTCCTCCAGCGTTCCTGCCTCCCCCGAGCAGATCCGTCAGATGATAAAAGAGAGTGACGGAGATACCTTCGAGGAGATACGTTCTCTTGATCAGGATTTAACCTTTGAAGCTGCGAAAAATGCCTTCAAGCGTTATGGCGTGGAATTCGGCACAGAGAAATACCGTGCACTCGGTATGACGCAAAAGGACAACGATATTTATTCGAATCTCGCGCTAATCCTTTCTGACCAATGCCCACATACGACCAAGATCGCCGTGTTCAGTGATGAGACCTGCACCGTGTTTCGTGACAGCAAGGAGTTTGGCGGCTCGGTCTTCAAGCAGTTTGAAGATACTGTTAATTATTTGGCGCTCTGCAATAAGACCAGTTCAGTGATCAAGGGCGTAATCAGAACTGACAGACAGGATTATCCCGAAGAGGCTATTCGTGAAGCGCTTTTGAACGCACTTGTTCACCGCGATTACAGTTTCAGCGGCAGCATTATCATTAACGTCAATGACAAGAAGATGGAGTTTATCTCCATTGGAGGACTGCTCCCCGGTCTTTCCACGGATGATATCCGCATCGGCATTTCTCAGCCGAGAAATAAGAATCTTGCCGAAGTATTCCACCGCCTGCGGCTGATTGAAAGCTATGGCACTGGCATCCGCAGGATTTATAAACTGTATGAAAACTGT
>JAZLHR010000046.1:0-8673 GCA_045616945.1 Lachnospiraceae bacterium
GCCGCCGGTCACGGCGACACCGTCCAAAAGCCCCTGCCGCGTTTTCAGAAAACGGAAAAACGCATCCGAATCTGTTTCCGCGGGGACATTTCCTTCCAGAAGCTCACTGTTATGACAAAACGGGCAGCGAAAATCGCACCCTGCCAAAAATACCGTGCATGCGACACGGCCGGGGAAATCCAGCAGCGTCATTTTCTGTAAACCGTGAATCAGCATGTTCTTCTCCCTCCTGCCCGGTCTCCGTAAGGGATTATATCATTCCGGCCGCATATTACAAGCATTATATAAGCACGCGCAGCGGCATTCTCCTGCTCTTTCCGGGGACTGATGCATGAAATGCATGAAATGCATGAAATGTCGCCTTGAGGGGCGCAGCCGTATTGTAAACACACCCGATCCATGTTAAAATAACCGAATAAACACGATACCATCGTCTATCCGGAGAAGTGTCATGGAAGATATCATCATCATCGGCGGCGGACCTGCGGGTCTGACTGCAGGCATATATGCAAGACGCAGCGGAAAACGTGTTCTTCTGCTTGAGAAGGCCGTTCCCGGCGGTCAGCTGACATCCGCGCCTCTGGTCGAAAACTACCCCGGCATACCGCATATCAGCGGGATGGAACTAGCCCGGAAAATGCAGGAACAGGCCGAAGAACTTGGCGTGGAGATCCGCAATGAGGAAGTCATTTCTCTTGAAAAGTCAGGAGATATTTTCCGCGTTGGCGTGTTCGGCGGCATATTCGAAGCCAAAGCCGTGATCTTGGCAACGGGTGTTAAGCACCGCGGTCTGGAACTTCCCGGCGAAGAAGAACTCGTCGGCAGCGGTCTCTCGTTCTGTGCCGTCTGTGACGGCCCCTTCTGCGGCGGGCAGGAGGTCGCGGTCGTCGGCGGCGGCGATACAGCCCTGCAGGATGCGATATTCCTTGCCGGCATCTGCAGCCGTGTGACCGTGATCCATCGCCGCGGAAGCTTCCGAGCGGAAGCCGGTTTGGTGGAAAAGGTCAAGAAGCTGCCGAATGTCCGCTTCCTTATGCCCCGCACTCTTTCTGCGTATCTGAGCGACAACGGCTTCCTGACCGGTTTGCGCCTGCACGATGCCGAAAGCGGCAAAGAGGAAGAATATAACTTTTTCAATGTATTTCTTGCCATCGGACAGATCCCGGAAAATGAGGCATTTGCTTCTCTCACGCAGCTGACCCCCGCCGGATATTTCCGGGCGGATGCGCCCTCCGGTACCGAAACGCCCGGCCTGTTCGCCGCAGGCGACTGCTGCGATAAACCTCTGCGGCAGGTCACGACGGCCTGCAGCGACGGTGCCCGTGCGGCGGTCGCAGCCTGTTCCTACCTCGATTCACCTGCCTGAATACAATTTTTGCAGATACACATAAAGGAGAATCATCATGAAAGATCATAAAGACATGCGTTGTACCGTTTTGGGACTCGGCGGCGTCGGCGGCGTGGTCGGCGGCAAGCTGGCTTCCTATTACGGGGAAAGTATCACCTTTATCGCCCGCGGCGCCCGCGGAGAAAGCATCCGCAGGAACGGTCTTACCGTCCACAGTGACTTTATGGGAGAATTCACGGCGCATCCCGGCTGCGTCCAGGATACACCGGACGGGCTTCCCGTACAGGATCTGATCCTTGTATGCGTCAAGAACGATGCGCTGGAAGCCGCCGCGCTGCAGCTGCGTCCCATCGTCGGGCCGGATACCGTGGTCATTCCGGTCATGAACGGTGTCACCGCGGCGGAAAAGCTCGCGGAATTGCTGCCGCAGGCCCATGTACCGCTCTGCGTCATTTATACCGTTTCCATGGCCAATGCGGATTTCTCCATCACCCAGCAGGGCCGTTTTACGCACATCTTCCTCGGTGCGCAGAAAAAATCTGAAGCGGAAAATCAGATCTGCCGTGACATCTGTGCCTATATGGCCGAGGCCGGGCTGGATATGCGCTATACGGACATCCCCGAGACCGAAGTCTGGACCAAATATATCTGGAACTGCGCCTACAATGTCGCCACAGCCCGCTGGGTCTGCGATATCGGCTTCATCAAGCACGATCCCGATCTTCTGGCCGAATACAAGGATCTTCTGCTGGAAGCGACTGCCGTAGCCCGTGCGAGAGGCGTTGCCCTGCCCGATACGCTCATGGACAAACAGCTGGATAAATTGGCACATACCTCCTCTTCCGCCACCAGCTCACTCGGCCGCGATTTTGCCGAACACAAGAAGGGGGAAATGGAAGTCTTCTGCGGCGATGTCCTGCGGATGGGTACGGCACTGCATATCGAAATGCCCGTCACGAAAAAATATTACGAAGCGATGCTCGCCATGGCTGCCGAATTCTGATAACAGCCGGCTGAAATTCCGATCCGTCAATTTACACAAAGAAGGCAGTCCCGTCTGCCGCATGTTCCGAATGACATGCGCACGGGGCTGCCTTTTTAATCTGTATCCGACTTTTCGGGAAATCCAGCCATGCAAAAAGTAAGCGAGATCATTTTGCGCTGCATCTTACGAGCAGCCAGCCGCCTGTTTTTTTGTCTTTGGCAAAAAGTAAAAAATCAGATGATCTTGCTTCCGCAATATTCACAGCAGCCGGCCGCGTCCGGAACTGTAGACGCACCGCACACAGGGCAGGTCATGTTCGAAGCCTTCGGGGCTGCTGCAGGAGCCGGCGTGAAAGCCGGAACAGGAGCGGGAGCAGGCTCTGCCGCAGGCTGGATGACGGATGCCGCAAAGGCAGCTTCGGGAGCGCCTGCGGGGACAGCACCGGGATTCATTGCCGCGGAACGCGCATTCAGAAGCATCGTCTTCATCGTTTCAGCCATGGAAGCATACTTGGTATATTCATGGCAATGATATCCCTGTCCGCCGAGCGTTTCGATCCGATGTTCCTTTATGGAACTGCTGTTTATCGAAAAGCGGATCTTATCGATGTAGGGATGATTCACAAGGATCACCAGGTAAAATGTGTAGTTATAGTCATAAAGAGGCGGATTATAGCTGACTTTGCTGCCGTTTCCGTCATCTTTCTTGACTTCGGTCCTGGTATCGGCCACATCGACCTCAACGCCGGTGATCTGCTGACAGGGGATGACATCCGGATTTTCCGATTCCAGATTGTTCCCGTAAGCGACCATAAAGCAGCCATGCGGCTCATCCAGAAACAGCTTATGCGATTCACCGGCCTGGAAAGTCGTCTGGAACGCAGCTACTTTCGCACGGTTTTCCTCGCGGTACTGAAGCTGCCCGATGATATCTTCCACCGTACTGTGACGGCGCTCATTGAACCAGGGAGAGAGCTTTCCGGCGCAGTGCTTGCACAGATTTCCGTCTTCCAGCTTGCGGTTGCCGAGCAGACCGATCTGCTCACCGCATACAGAACAGTTTTTCTTTGTAAACAGGCCCATATCAGATTCCTTTCTTTTCAAAAAGCGGGGAAACACAACGTTTCCCCGCCGCAATGTTAGTTTCAGGCAAAAGGCTTCCCGCATTCAGGGCAGAACTTCGGAGCAGCCTCGCCGGGAGCGATCTGATAGCCGCAGTTCTTGCAGACAGTGGGAGCCGCTTCGGGCTTTTTGGTGCCGCACTCCGCGCAGAACTTTCCGGTCGCGGTCTTGCCGCAGGTCGGGCAGACCCAACTGCCGGCGGGCGCGGGCTTCGGAGTGCCGCACTCGGCGCAGAATTTTCCGGTCGCGGGCTTGCCGCAGGTCGGGCAGATCCAACTGCCGGCGGCGGGAGCCGCAGGAGCTGCGGGAGCCGGATTGAACTGCGGTGCATTCTGCTGCTGGCCGACCTGGAACATCGTAGCCGCAGCATTGGCGCCGGCATTATTGGCCATCCCCATGCCCATGAAGCCGGTCATCGCGCCGGCCGTATTGGCAGCGGCGGTATTCATAGCCGTGCCGGTCGCACCGGTCATATAACCGGCAGCCAAATTGGCATTGCTGAGCACGGCAGCCTGCTGTGCCTGCTTGATCATCTGCTGGTCTTCTTCGGGCAGCGTTACGGAGCCGAGGGCGACATTGACGATCTCCAGACCGCGAAGTTGTCCCCATTCGCCGGAAAGCTCTTCCTTCATCAGGTTTTCCAGTTCCTGATTGTGCAGCAGGATCTCATTGGGGCGAAGTTCCATCGCGGACAGTCTGGCAAAGGCAGGCTGCAGCGCGGAGATGAACTCCGTCTTCATCTGCGGCTCAAGCTTCGCGCGCATATAGGACTCTTCTACATTGCCGCAGACCTTGGTATAGAACAGGATCGGGTCCGCGATGCGGTAGGAATAGACACCGCTGCAGCGCAGGCTTACGTCGTAGTCCAGGCCGATCCGGCGGTCAACAACACGGAAGGGGATCGGGTTGGCCGTACCGAACTTATTGTCCAGGAGTTCCTTGGTATTGAAATAATACCCTCTCTGATCCTTGCCGGTATCTCCGCCGTAAGCGAAACGGCGGCCGATGGCCTTGAAGGTTTCCTTGATCGACTCACCGAGCTTGCCGGTAAAAATACTGGGTTCGGAAGAGGTATCGTAGGTAAACTGACCGGGCTCGGCGCAAAGTTCAACTACCTTGCCCTGCTCCACGATGATCATGCACTGCCCGTCGGCCACTGCGATGCCGGAGCCGTTGGAAATGATGTTGTCGCTGCCGTGATTGGAGCTCTTGCCGGATACGCGCTTCTGGCCCTTTACGACCATTACCGTATCATCCAAAGAATCGCAATAGAAAAATTCTTTCCACTGATCCGCAAGAACGGTGCCGACGGCTGCTAAGCCTGCTTTGATAAGACCCATAGTTTGTTTCTCCTTGTATTCGTAATTTCTTTATGATCCCGGTACGGACAAAGCCGTACGAACGTACTGTCAGAACCGGCCGCCTCCGCCGCCGTGACTGCTGCCGCTGGAGCTGGTATGGAAGCCTCCGCCTCCTCCGCTGCTGCTTCGTTCCGTCTCGCGCCGCACACGGTCCACATGTTTTCCCGCGAAATAATCATTGCGCCGATACAGTTCAAAACTGCCGGGGACCGCATACTGCGACGCCTGCACCGCGGCGCCGGTCTTTTTATGACCGGACTTCATAACAGATACGGCGATCAGCGCTGTCAGGAAGGCCGGCAGGAAGATCAGCCACAGATCCGAAGAATCCGGCGGGAAGCAGCCGAAGGTGCGGTAAAACCAGGTATCCTCGGCCTTGTACTGTTTTTCCGTGAAATTCATGAAGGCGGCGGCCCCGGATGCATAATCATCACCGAGTGCGGAAGAAACGGCACTCTTGAAATCATCCATCACATCCCCGAAGCGCTCCATCTCATCTCCGGTCGTGGAAATATGATACCAACGATCATGCTCATCTTCCACTACGATCAGAAGAAGCATCCCGGTCCGGTCGCTGCCGATGCCGTAGCCGTTATAGTCGTAATAATCGTCTGCCAGATCCTGCGGTTCCCTGCCGTAACGGCTGTCTGAAGTCACCACGACCAGGTCGGTACCGTATTCTTCACGAAGCTCACGGCTGCGATCTTCAAGCTCGGAGACCTGCGACGCGGAAAACAGGGACGCACCGTCCACGATACGCGGGTAATTTCTGTTGTGGAAAAAGACAAAGTCGGTTCCGATCGGTTCATCCGAAAGCTCCCACAGTTCACGGTCCTCCGTCTTCACTGCGGCGGATGCCCGGGTATACGGCAGCGCAAAAAGCATGCACAGAAACAGGATCGGAATCAGTATCCGCTGAAATGAATGTTTCATGACCGCCTCCTAGTGCAGCAAAAGATAAATCACAAAATTGACAGCGGCGACCCCGGCGGTGATCGCCAGACGGAAGCCCCAGGCGCGCTTTTTCGAAACAGGCAGATCACCGGCCATTTTTCCGGTCTGACCGTTTACGGCGAACTGATACTTATTCTTGCCGAACTGCGTCGTGATCAAATAGACCGGAAGGAGGGCATACTGCACATTGGTATCCTTCAGAGAAATGGTGGAAGAAAGCATACGCACCGAGCTGTATTCCGAGATCACGGAACGGACCTTGCTTTCCAGACTGCTGCGGATACGGCTGTCGGCACGCGGGAGCGAAGCATCGGCGTCCTCATCGAAACGGTCCGCAACAAAGCCGGAAAGATATCCCGGCTGGAAATCCACAAGGCTGCCGTAATTGAAAGGCTCGATCGAATCCATCAAAGCGTTGTCGGCCTTCCTGCTGCCGTCCACGGGGATCGCGGAAAAGCTCATCCCGCCGTCACAATTCACATCATAATAGGACGTTTCCGTGTAATGATAATTCCTGTCGGACCAGGTGCGGACTTTCTCGCCCCGGAAAAGCATGGAGCCCTCCGCCTTTGCGCTGAAAAGCCAGAACGGCAGATACATTCCCTGCACTTCTTTGATCTTATTCTCGGTAATAAAGTCTTTCGGCAGAAGCTTGGCCTTCTTCGTATAGGCATGAACGATATCTTTCAGCTGTTCCTTCTTCACATGGAACGGGATGATCTTGTTCGGCTTCACGAAGCCCGTCAGATTGGGTTCGACCACCACCACGTTGCCGCAATACGGGCAGCTGGTCGCTGCCGTGATCCTGTCCGTCACGATCTCCGCGCCGCAGGAATGACAAACATAGGACACCGTACCTTCCAGATCCTCTTTGGATACGTTTTCCTTATAGTCACCCCAGTCATACCCCTGCCCATCGTTGGAAGAAGCCTTGGCGATCTCTTCCAGAGTGAAGGTGCTGTCACAATATTCGCACAATATTTTCCCCTGTGATTCATCATACACGACTGGGGCACCGCACGCCGGGCATTTATAGGAAATAATAGGACTGGCCATATTTTTTCCTCCCTTGTATAATCAGACCCGCAAATATCATCCGCGGGATGGACCTCACTCCGATTCTAACACATAATAATGCAAATTCAAACTGTTTTTTTGCCAACTGTACAAAACTGGATCTGAACGGGAATGTTTTTCTTTTAGGCTGCAGAATCGGGTGTTTTGTGCCTCTCTCCCCCGGTGCTCTTGCAATTTCCCCTGCACTTTGATACAGTACGCATGGTACCTTCCGGTACTAGTCCGCGTCTGTGAGGAAAAGAATGAACAGTCTTCTGCTGAAAAACGCCGTTATCCTGCAGGGCAGGGATTTTATCCCCGTAAAAGGCTATCTGGGGATCCGCGGCAAATATATTGATTATATCGGTTCCGAAAAACCGACGCAGCCCTATGCGCGTGAAAAAGATATGCGGGGAGCGATCGTACTGCCGGGGCTGGTGAACTGCCACACCCATGCGGTCATGGTCCTGCTGCGCGGTCTCGGAAGCGACCTCCCGCTGGATCAATGGCTTTGGGACGCCATCACGCCGGCGGAGGACCGTCTGACCGAGGAAACGGCTCTGGCAGGTGTCGCGCTGGCACAGCTGGAAATGCTTGCCTCCGGCACGACATCTTATTCCGACATGTACAATTTTACCGCTCCCACCGCAGCCTATACCGCCCGGACAGGCATCAAAGCCAATCTGTGCCGCCCGGTACTCTCCTTTGATCCCGATGAAAAGCCGGCAGACAGTTTTCGGTTCCGCGAGGCATTGGAGCTGTGGGACGGTTTCAGAGACGCCGGAGACGGCCGCATCAGGATCGATTTCTGCCTCCACGCGGAATATACGAATCTGTCTCCTGCCGTCACAGCCGCAGCGGCCCAGGCCTGCCTGGAACGCGGCAGCCGCATGCATGTGCATCTCTCCGAAACGAAGAAAGAGCATGAAGAATGCAGGGCCCGCCACGGTCTCACCCCGGCAGCCTATCTTGCTGGGCTGGGCGTATTTGACAGTCCCACGCTTGCGGCGCACTGCGTATGGCTTGAGCCCGAAGATATCGAATTATTCTCACGAAAAAAGGTCTATCCCGTGCATAATCCCTCCAGCAATCTGAAGCTGGGCAGCGGGATCGCACCGATCCGGGAATTCAGGAAGAAAGGATTGGCGGTCACACTCGGGACCGACGGCGCCGCCAGCAACAACTGTCTTAATATGTTCCAGGAGATGCATCTGGCCGCCCTGCTGGCCAAAGGTTCGGCCTGCGATGCTGCGGCCGTGACCGCCCAGGACATTCTCGCGATGGCCACCTGGCAGGGAGCCGCGGCGCAGGGACGCACGGATACAGGCGTCCTCGAACTGGGCAAATGTGCGGACATCTGCGCCGTTTCGGTACAGGGGCTGCACCTGTTCCCGGTACTGGATCCGGTCGATACCCTCGTTTACGCAGCACAGGGCAGCGATGTATGCCTGACTGCCGCAGACGGACAGGTGCTCTATGAAGACGGTGAGTTTCCCACGCTGGACCGCGAAAAGATCCTCGCCGATGCCTGCGCCGCAAGCAGATATCTGCTGCAGAACTGAATATCAGAGAACTCTTTCAAAACGAAAAAGGGGCTGTAAAAAAACTCAATCCGTTAACTAACCCAAACGGCAGAGCCGCAAGTGCAAGTTGCTTGCGCCTCTGCCGTTTTTCCGCCCACTCTCAGGAAGAAGCTTTTTTCTATGAAAAAAACCGCCGTAACCATAGCGATTACGACGGTTTTCTGGTATAATTCTTTTATGCCCAAAAGCAAAAATACCACCGCTTATTCTACACCAAAACAGCTGAAATTGCCACTGGATTTTGAAAAAATCATCGACATTTCTG
>JAZLHR010000047.1:0-39527 GCA_045616945.1 Lachnospiraceae bacterium
CGGTTTATTTCACATGCAAAAAATCCTTTGATTTTCCCGATTTTCTCCTGTTTTTTCTCCTTTTCCCACACTAAATTCATCGATTTCCCATACTAAATCCAAGCGTTTATCTACTGTGGGATTTACTTTGGGAATTTACGGCTTGCTCCGGCGCAGTGCCCGGGCGGCGAAAAGATTTGCTTCCGCAGGCTTTTCACGGTTTGACATCCCCTTCAAAAAGAGGTATCATCGCCGTATCTTGATGAGCGAAAAGGAGCTTCCTATGGATACCGCAGCAGAAGTCTCTTCTCCCGTGACCCCTAAAACCGTTTTCACAAAAGCACAATTAAAAGGGCTGATCATCCCGCTGATATTCGAACAGCTGCTTTCCCTGCTGGTCGGCATGGCAGACTCCATGATGGTCGCCTCCGTAAACGAAGCATCCGTCTGTGCCGTTTCCCTGGTGGACGCCATCTGCAGTCTGATGATCGCCATCTTCTCCGCGATGGCTGCCGGCGGCGCAGCGGTGGCAGGGCAATATATCGGACGCAAAGAGTCCGATAATGCCCGCAAAGCCTGCCAGCATCTGCTGATCCTGCTGATCGTGAGTTCTGCTGCCCTGACATTCCTCATGTACGTCTTCAAGCTGTGGATTCTGCGGACCATTTACGGCAGTATCGAACCGGACGTCATGGCCGCGACACAGGTATATTACGGTATCGTTATGGCCTCCATTCCCGGCATCGCCCTCTATAACGGCGGTGCGGCCATGTTCCGGGCCATGGGCAAATCCCGTGTTACCTTCTGGGTCTCGCTGCTCATGAATGCGATCAATATTTCCGGCAACGCGATCCTGATCTTCGGTTTTAATATGGATGTAGCCGGTGTAGCCATCCCCACCCTGGTTTCCCGTACCGTAGCTGCCGTTGTCATTCTCACCCTTCTCGCGAATCCGAAGCGGATGCTGAATATCACGAAGCTCCGTGAATTCCGGCTGAGCAAAAAAATGATGCAGAATATTTTCTACATCAGCATCCCCAGCGGCGTGGAGAACGGGATGTTCTACTTCGGCCGGCTGGCGCTAGCCAGCATGGTCTCTTCCATGGGGACCGTATCCACGACAGCGAATTCCATTGCCAACACGCTAGGCAACTTCCATCACTTTGTCGGCTCCGGCATCAACCTCGGTCTGACACAGATCATCGCGCAGTGTGCCGGCGGAGGCGATTACGAGGGTGCTAAATACTATCTAAATAAATTCACGAAGATCATCTACAAGGCGATGACCGCCATCAATCTGCTGGGGATCGCGCTCCTGCCCCTCATTCTGATGTGCTATACCAAGATCTCTTCGGAAGCAAGACATCTGGTGATCATTCTGTTCCTGATCCACGGCATCGCTTCCATCATTTTCTGGACACCGGCCTTTACCTTCCCCGTATTCCTGCGCGCCACGGGCGATGCCCGGATCACGATGATCATCAGTGTGGTATCCATGTGGGGCATCCGCGTGCTCTTCGCTTACATCTTCGGCATCGCGCTGGGATTCGGCGTCATCGGCGTATGGTGTGCCCATTCGGTACTGGACTGGATCGTCCGCGGATTCGTCTTCTATCGCCGGATCCGCAGCGGCAAATGGGTGACGAAAGCGATCAAGAGCTGATTCATCCTCTGTATCTGCCACCCGACTCAAAGTTCAATCCCGCAAAAAGAATGATCCTCCGTCAGCGCCGGCCGCGCTGCCGAAGGATCATTCTTTCTATTACAGGCAGAATACCGGCTGAAGAACAGCCGCACGTTTATTTTTCAGCGGCAAGAATGGTTTCACGCTCACGGTCAGCCACGCGCAGGATCACCTGCAGAACGATCAGGATCACCAGCATCATCAGCGAGACCGCTTTCAGTACACCGCGGTAGCTGCCGGTCAGATCATACATCAGATTCGTGACGGGGGCGCCGAGCGCATAGCCGGCGGTATTGATCGCCACGACCGTTCCGAGCAGCTTCGGATATTCCTTCTGCCCGAACAGGTCGGAGGTGATCAGCGGCAGAAGCACCGTTTCCAAAGGCATTGCCAGCGAGATCACGATCTCATAGAAGAAAGCCAGCGCATAGCTGGTCTGGTTGACCATACTCAGTGCAAAAATCGCCAGCACGGCGGCGGAATCCGCAATCAGGACCGTCGTCTTCAGCCCCAAATGGTCATACGAAACACCTGCAAGGATCTTGGAGGCCCCCAGGCAGAGCGCATACAGGCTGAACGCGGTCGCGATAAAGCTCGTATCCAGGCCGACATCCTCCAAATGAGCCGTGGCTACACCGCTGATGGACTGCAGCGCGGCCCCGGTAAAGAAAATGCAGACGGCCGCCACATAGAAATACGGCTTCCGGACAGCTTCCTTCTGCGTGATACCGACCCAGTTGATGCCCTTGCTCTTCTTTTTGGCAGCTGCGGGCCCCGCCGGAAGATCCTCCGGCGCATCCCGGAAAAAGCTGACAACGATGATCCCGCACACCAGCAGGATCGCCGCAATGATCAAATATGCCTTCCGATACCCGAAGCCGTTCATCGATTCATCGTGGATAATAGGCGTTACCAGCTGCGCAGAGATCGCAGCGCCCACGCCGTTGGATGCCAGGATAATTCCCATGATGGTCCCTTTATTTTCCCGGAACCATTTGCCGACAAAATAGCCGACAACGGAGGTCGTGCTCCAGGCAAGGCCCATGCCCAGACAGGCGCCGCCCGCATACAGGACATAAACATTCTTGCCGAATGCAAACAGCAAGCAGAAGGCGATCAAAGAAAGGAAGCCCAACGCCAGCATTTTCCGCTCGCCCCATTTTACGATCAGGCGGCCGAAGAAGATATTCAGAACGGCAGTCGTGATATACCGGCAGCTGTCGCTCAGGGAATATTGACTGCGCGGAATATCCAATGCCGAGGATATCGCCTTCAGGAACAGGCTGCGATTGCTGCTGCAGAACCCAAGCGTCGTAAAAATCGTCAGCATTCCCAAAGCCATGATGACCCATTTGTATTCGATTTTCTTTTTCATGCTCATGCCCTCCCGTCGACCGTTATGCATCATATCGGTACAATTCCGTACCGATCAATTCCTCTCCGCGATATTCCAGCCGCAGTGAGAAGAAACCCGCATCCTCCGCAAGAAGCTTCAAAAAGATCCTGTCGCCTTCCCAGATCTTCAGCGCGGCGATCTCATTTTTCGGCACCCATTCCAGATTGCCTTCGTCACAAACCTTTTCCGTCCCGGAAAAATCCTCTGATGTAAACAGGTGCATATACTCCGTCCCGTATGTATCCGACACAAAGGTCACGATCCCCCGGAAGCGCGCACGCTTTAACGTATATCCTGTCTCCTCCAGCACCTCCCTGCGGAGGCACATTTCCGGGCTCTCTCCGGCTTCGAATTTTCCGCCGATGCCGATCCACTTGTCTTTGTTTTCATCCTGCTGCTTTTTGACGCGGTGGAGCATCAGATAAGCACCGTTCCGCTCCAGATAACACAGGGTAGTCATTCTGCCGCTCATCGCCTGCACACTGCCGGACCAACGCATTTCACAGCGAATGATCCCGTCCCTTTCGCTCGCTATACCCGGATTATACAAAAGAAAAAAATGAATGGCAAGCAAAACCAAAAATTCCGACAATTTTGCGCAGCCCGCAGAAGCCAGTTCCCGGATAAAGCACTTGCTGCGCAGGAATTATTCTGTTAGTATTTTTTTATCGCTGTGATGATGCGTCCGCAGATCCACCCATCACAGGATCGCAAAGACGGAGGAAAACCAGCCATGATGACCGAAGCAGAATTTGAGTCCGCCCTGAAAAAAGGCCTCGGGATATGCAGTCTCGCCGTACGGAAGGATCCCCCCGCGTACCAGGACGCACTTCTGCGTGCCTGCCGCGAGCCTTTTGTATATGACCTGCCCGCAGAAGGGACACGCGCGCCTTATCTGTTCGGAATGTTTTCGTTCTATCAAGACCGTCTGCCGTTTTTGCAGGAAATCAAAAGCGCCCTCGAGGCAGCCGTACGGGATGCCCGGCAGACAGGCTTCTGTCCCGGATCCCCTGATTTTTCCGAAAAGACACATGCGGCCCTGTTTATCCGGCTGCGCCAATCCTATGAGCTGCTGCAGCTCTTTTCCGACCGGGGCTTTGCGGAAGCCGAAGCTGCGGTCACGAACTTTCCCTCAGACCTTCTTCCGGCCGTGACCGATCCCCTGCCCGCGCCGGAAGCCCCTGTTCCCCTGCTGATCCCGCAGGATATCCTCGCGAGCCGCACGAAGATTCTGCTGCTGCTTAAAAAGTACCCTGACACGGAAGATCCCCGCGGCCCCGGCCACATTTTATACGCAAGTCTGCTGCAGGCGGCATCCGGCTGCGAACTGCCGCAGGGCATACCGGAGTATCTGTACCGGAACAGCCACTGCCCCATCTGCCGGGAACGCCTGCTTGCGGTGATGCACCGCAGCGGCCGCCTGACCCACCAGAGGCTCAAGGAATGTATGTTTGATTCCAACGGCGGCATCCGCAGCTTTGCCAGGATGCTTCTGCAGGAAAAAGCCTCAAAATAAGTTGCACTTTTCTGAAAAGCATGCTATGATTCAAACGTTGTAATTCCATTTTTACGGAGGTATCGCATGGACGCTTCGCATGAAACCAAGCAGTGTCTTATGGCGGGTTTCGGCCGCAGAGACATCACGCCGGAGGAAAGCATCCCCCTCGGCGGCTTTTTCAATTCTGATTTCCGCCGTTCCACCAATGTTATCAGCCACCTGTTTGTCAGCTGCGCGGCCCTTACGGACACGAACGGAAAAACGCTGCTCATGTACCAATATGACAACGTAAAGGTCAAAAAAACGATTACGGAGGCCGTTTGCGCGTATTTCCGGGAGAAATACGGGATCGAGCGCCCCTATATCCATATCACCGCCACGCACAGCGAATCTTCGCCGGATACCACCAATACGGCCGTTCCCTGTGTCGTTCGCTACAACGAGGCAGTCATCCGGGCAATGTGTGAAGCCGGTGAAGAAGCTCTTGCCGACCGTGTCCCCGCCGTGATGGAATACGGTGAAACACAGACGGAAAACCTCAATTTCGTAAAGCACTACTTCTTCGGCGACGGCCAGGCGAAGGGAGATAATCACTATCCCATCACAAACAGTACAATCGTCTGTCATACCACGAAGGTGGATAATGTCATGGTCGTGCTGCGGCTGAAACGCCCCGGCAGGCAGGATATCGCCATGGTCAACTGGCGGGCACATAATCAATTCACCAGCGGCGGACATTTAACGGATATCTCCGCAGATTATGTCGGAGCCTTCTGCGATGCGGCCGAAGAAATGCTGGGCTGCCGCTGCTTGTATTTCCAGGGCTGCTGCGGCAATGTCAATCCATACAGCAGTTCCCTTCGGTGGGAGGAACGTACCCGCGATTTCAGGGAGCACGGACGGCTGCTGGCCGAATCCCTTGCCTCTGTATGGGAGTGTCTGACGCCTTCCGCTCCCGGCCCGATCCTCGCGAAGATGCGTGTGATCACGGTTGGGCTCAATCATACCCGGGAAGAACTGCTTCCCGAGGCGAAAGAAATTGTACGCTTCTGGCGCAGCACGGACGATGCCAAAGCCGGGCGTATGCTGGCCATGACCAAAGGTATCTATTCCGTTTATGAGGCCATGCAGATCACGGAGCGTCCGAATCGGCCTGCCACGGAAGATATCGAGGTCTTTGCCTGGTCAGTCGGCGATATCGGCTTCGCCTCCACCCGCTACGAGACCTTTGATACGAACGGCCGCTTCGTCCGGGAAAATTCCCCCTTTGCAGCCACCTTCGTCATGGGATATACAGACGGAGAGATCGGCTATCTGCCCTCTGCCTACGCCTGGGATTACGGCTGCTATGAGGCCGATACCACGTTTTATGAGCGCGGTACGGCTGAAAAAGTAGCTTCACAGCAGCTGCAGATGCTCGTGCAGCTGAAATATCGGACCTGATAAGTCCGTCGATGAAAAAGGACAGACCGGCTTTGATCACGGTCTGTCCTTTTTGCTTATCCGTTTTTCTGTTTATTCGGCGATGATCAGATAGTAGATCGCCAGCTTGTTTTCGCCGACGGTAAAGCTCATCTGACCGTTTTCAAATTTCACGGGCAGCGCGCCGACATAGTATCCTTCGGCATTGACGCCCCAGACCTTGAGATCCGTACGGTTCGTGCGGATCGTAAGTTTCGCCTGGATCACTTCGGATTCGATAGGCGGCTCACCGTATTCCAGCATCTTGTCGCCGTCAAAAACAGAATTATGGTTGTGAGCGCGGCCGATGGTGGAAAGGAGCATATTGTCGGAGGTCTCGATCGGGTCATTCGTCAGGGAAGACAAAGCAACAACGGCGAAATCCGTCTTTGCTTCTACCTTAAAGCCATCGACCTGTGTTTCGGGCATTGCCTTGGCATTCACGGCACGGCCGGAAGTCAGCTTGCCGTAGATGACCTTCGTTCTGGGCGTATCGATGCCGCCCACCTGCTTATCCAGCAGACGCCACATCTGGCCGTTATCGGAAACCAGCTTCTTCGGATCTTCACGCGAGACCGCATCCTTCGCGGAGATCACCTCGTCCAGATCGGAAGTATCCATTCCGTCCAGCACGACCTTCAGGTTGTGGCGCTCCAGGCCGGTCTTCTGTGCTTCGGAGAAAATCTTGTGACGGCTGTCCGGACGCACCCCGATCCGCTTCACGGCGGGGGTGATATCCTGGCGGCGCAGCATCAGCGCGGAATGATAGAAAAGGCCGAACTTGGCGGGATCATTCCAGACACTGAAAATGCCCTCGCGGTAAGGGATACCGCCGATGCAGGAGGAAGACACTTCCTTGCCGAGCAGCGTAAAGCGATCCATCTGCGTCCCGTATGCGTAGGTATGGATGATCATACCGCTCCAGTTCTGCAGAGAAGCGACCGCGGCATAGTAAATGGGACTTTCCGCGCGGAAAGGATTCGGCCAGGGCATATCCCACTCGGAGATCACAAAAGGCTTGCCCTTCAGGTTCTGCGTAGCCGGATTGAACATGCAGCCCATCGTGCCGTTGATCATGCGGGAGTCCACGAATTTATCATCCTCGCCCCAGCCCCAATTATAATAATAGTTGTGGGCATCCACGAAGTCCATATCCTTCTCGGCAGCGGTGTTGGCGGCATGCTGATGCGTCCAGTTCGTGCCGGTGATGGGGAATTTCACGCCCAGACTGCGCAGGTGATCGTACATTTCATGATAGTACTTCTGCGTGATGTCCATCTTGAAGTCGAGCACGGTATCGGTATTTTCATACAGATCGCAGTTCTGCCAATCGTATTCGATCCCCTTTTCCTGCAGCCAGGCGCCGAACAGCTCACGCATCTTCCCGTCATAATAAGGGGAGGAAGGTCTCTTTGCCTTGAAATCGGAGAAAAGGTCGCACTCGTTGGTGATCTCGGTCATTACGAAAACAGGATCGTCCTTGTAATACAGGCCGGTATAGGGATTGAAACGGTTCCAGATCTTGTCGCAGAATTCCTTCTGCAGTTCGATCATGCGCGGATCGAAAATACTGTAAGGCTTTGCGGAATCATACAATTCCTCGGCATGGGCCACACCGTCGCCGGACTTGAATTTACGGTAGGTCATCATATCAAAATAGACATAGATTCCCTCTTCCTTCAGGCAGTGGATCAGATAATCCAGATGATCCATGCTGACAGGATCCAGATCTCTGGAATTGGTCATTCTCCTGCCCTTTGTATAGGCATAGATATTCGGCGTATCCCATTCCGCATCCAGCTGATGGAAACGGACGATGTTGCAGCCGGACTGAGCCAGACGTCTGGCGACCTTCTCGGCATAAGCATGCTCCGGGAAATTGGCGCCGCCGTTGAAGTTGACGCCCCAGAAACGGGCCGGCGTGCCGTCCTCGAACACGAAGATCTCCCCCTGCGGCTTCAAAAAGCCGTGCTTGCCGGCAGGCTTTTCATCGGCAAATACAAACGAAATATCCACCGGCATACTGTCCGGGTAGGAAGGCGTGGGAATATAGCGTGACATAGTCTGTACCTCTTTCTGGTGATTTTAGGACATCATACCACAAAACAAGGTCCCGGCATCGATTATAGCAAAATACTATGGGGTCTCCGGCACCCTCTCCTCCCGGCAGGTCAGATACAGGAGCTGCCTGTTCTGTGCGGCCGACAGCAGCAGTTTTTTGCCTGCCTCGGTCTTTTCCCGGTCCAAATTCGTAAAGGGATCGTCCAGGATCAGCGGAGGCTTTTCACGCCGGAATACCGCATCCGCCAGGGCAAGGCGCAGGCAAAGCCCGACCAGATCCTGCCAGCCGGCGCTGAGCAGGACCGTTTCGCGCTGCATTCCGCCCGCCTGCAGCACAGCCCTTCCTTCCGGAAGAAGCTGCAGCCCTTCCGGCTCTGCCCCGGTCAAAGCCGCATAGTATCCGGCAAAGGAGGCCCGCATGGGACCTGCGTAACGCTCTGTCAGCGTTTCACGCGCCTTTTTCAGATACTCCCGGGCCTGTTTTACCTGCTCGAATTTTATTTTCAGTGCAGCTTCCGTTTCACGGTCCTGCAGGAGTTCTTCCCGCTTTTCCTCCAGTTCATCGAGTCTTTGCTGCAATTGATGTTCGTTTTCGGTCAGATTTCGCTTCTCCGCCTCCAATCGGCGGCGTTTTTCCCGTTGGGTCTGACGGATCTGCCGGATCTCTTCCTCGGAAAGGATCTGCATGCCGGAAAAATCCTGCCGCAGGATATCCGCTTTTTCAGCTGCGAAAGCGCGCTCTTCCGCCTCGGCCTCCTGCACCCGCTGCACAGCTTCCTCCCACAGGCTCTTTTCACGGAAAAGCTGCCGGACCGTCTGCTCGGGGCTGTCCGGATCCGCCTGGATATTCCACGGTTTCAAAGCCGCCTGCAGATCATTTTCCGCCTCTGTACAGGCTGCTTCCGCCCGTTCCAGCTGTTTTTTCTTCTGCAGCAGGCTCTTCCAATCGGCACAGCTGCGTTCCAGGCGCAGACAGGCTTCTTCGTAAGCATCTCCCTGCGGCGGCTGACCGTATTGCCGCAGGCATTCACGGAGATCCTTTTCCGCGGCCTCCACAGCTGTTTCGAGCCTGCTTTTTTTCGCCGAAGCCGCCTCTGCCTCCCTTGCAAGGTTCCCTGCATGTTCTTTCGCCTCCCGAACGGCGCCCCGCATCAGATAACGGACCAGGGCCGCAGTCAGGACCGCCAGCAAGGGAAGGATGACCGGCGGGAGCCATTTGATCACCGACATGAAACACAGGCCCGCAGCCCCCGAAAGGAAGCCGATCACAGCGATCCCCGCAAATAATGCCCGCCTGCGGCTGCAGCGCCGCAATACGGCATAGGTATCTGCTTTTTCTTCCAATGCGGCGGAATAAGCCTTTTCGCTCGATCGAAGTTTTTCGCCGTTTTCACGCAGACAGGTCAGACGGCTCCGGCACGCCTCCGCGGCCTCATCTGCTGCCGCAGGGTCCGTTTCCGCATTTGCCGCGGCCCCGTCTGCTGCGCCGGAACGGTCATTTCGCGCAAATATCCCGGCCAGGCCGGCATATTGCTTTTCTTCTTCCTCCGAAAATGCCGAATTGTCGGCCAATGTTCTGTTTTTTCTCCAAAGGTCAGCCAGTTTCTCCGCGGCCCGAAGTCTGTCCGCGTCAGGCACTTCGCCCGGGAACTGCGCCCGCGCCTCATCCCTTTTTATCCGTGCAAGGCAGGAACGCCGCTGCAGGTCCTCCAGCTTTTCCCGGGCAAAAGAAGCCTCCCGGTAAAGCGAGATCTCCTGTTCGCGCTGCTGCAGCGTCTCTTCTTCCGCCTGCAGTTCCAGAAGCTGCTGTTCGCAGCCTGCTTTTGCCTGCTGCAGCTGCTCCAGAGAGCCTTCCACACCGGGCATGGCAAATACTTCTCTTTCCAGTTCCGAAATGCCCATCTGCAGCTTTTTCAGGGTACCGGTCGCACGCCGGGCGGTATTTTTATCCAGCCAGGCCTTCATCAGCCCATCTGCTTTTTCGTAGCTTCCGATATCGTCCTGCATGCCGCCGAAGTCGCCCATACCGGCCCGGATGCTGTCATTTGCCTCCGTCGGACAGTCCCCCTGCGCGATAAATACAGTTCTGGCAAATGTTTCCGAGTCCACCCCGAACAGCTGCATTCCGAGGCTTCCCTTTTCAGGCGGGAAATCGGAAGAAAGGCTTTCCCCGGGAAGTTCCCGGATCTCCAGTTCGTCCAACGCTTCCCGCTCCCGGAAGATCCGGCTGACCCGGTACTTTCTGCCGCCGTGCTCCAGCAGCATACTGCCGCCGTACAGGCCGCCCTGCCACGGCTCATACCGCTTCCGTTCTCTTTCCGTACTGCTGCGCTTGTTTTCTCCTTCAAAGCCGTAAAACATCACGCGCAGAAACGCGGCCAGCGTGCTCTTGCCCCAGCCGTTTTCGCGGGAAATGACCGTCATGCCGGCATCGAAATTCTGTGAAAAATCATGCAGACAGCCGAAATTTTCTATATGACAGGATATCAGCCGCATATTTCCTCCTAAAACTCCCCTTCGCCGCGCAGAGCCGCCAGCCCGCAGCGGATGACCTCCGCTTTGTCGGTCTCGGTCAATTCGCTCCCCGCCATGACCAGCCGAACAAATTCCCCCTTCAGGGATTCATCTCCGGCATAAGAGCCGGTATTTACGGTCGGTTTTGTGCTGTTTTTGACCTGAAAATCCCAAAAGCGATCCGAAAAAGCCGCTTTCAGATAAGCCTCATCCACCTGCATCTCCACATCGGTGCAGCCGGTCAGTACCAGCCGGACCCGGTCGCACTCCGCCGCCTCCAGACCGCGCAGCGCCGCATCTGCCGCCGCACGGACATCACGCATATCCCGGCAGCCGCCGATATCCGCTTCCGCCTCCCATAGGGTACGGACGGCAAAGGGGACGAAGGTATCCGCAGCGGTGCGGTCGTCCTCATGAATATCCAGCAATATAAAGCCTTTCCGGCCGCATTCGTCGAAGCCGCGCCCCTCCAGGCAGCCCGAATAAGCCCAGACGCCGCGGCGGTCCAGACTTTCCCGTTGATAGCTGTGGATATGCCCCAGTGCCAGATAGTCGATCCCCCGGCCCCGGTAAGCATCGATCGGTATGGAGCCTCCGTCCGGCGCACTGTACCCGGCCGTGACCTGTCCGTGCAGCATTACGATATTGATATCTTCCCGCCGCACATCGGGCGGCTGCGGCGCGGGAGCGCCTTTGGGCGGCTCACACCCCCATATTTTCACGTTTCCCGCCTCATAAGAGGTCCATTCTTCTCCGAACAGCTTCAGATTGGCGGGAAGCTGTTCCAGCCCGGCGAATTTGTTTTCTCCGTGATTGCCCTTCAGGCAGTAGAAGGTGATATCCGCATGATCGCGGATGGTGCCCAGAACAAGGCTCATGGCGCCTGCGGAGACTCTGCCCGTATCAAACAGATCGCCCGCCATAAGGATGCCGCTTACCCGCTGCTGCTCCGCATATTCCGCCAACCGCTCAAAATTCGCCAGCAATTCTCCGCGGCGGACCCTGGCACGGCTTTTATCCAGACGGGAATCCAATGCGGAATCCAGATGCAGATCCGCGCAGTGTATCAATTTCATGGAAATACCTCAATTCGTTTCGGGCAGCTTGCAGACATCCACCCAGCCGAGCGGCGCAGCCAGCTTTTCCAGTTCCGCAACGGTCAGTTCGATCGCGCTGTTGGAGCTGCCGCAGGCCGGAAATACCGTCTCGAAACGGCGCAGGGATTCGTCCAGATATACCTCGACGCCCTCCTTCACGGCAAACGGACATACGCCGCCTACCGCATGCCCGATCAGTTCGGGGGCTTCTTCATGCGCCAGCATCTTTGCTTTGGTCTGAAAGCGGGCTTTGAATTTCGGATTATCGATCCGGGCATCCCCGGCAGCCACGATCAGCACGGGCTTTTCTCCGACGCGGAACGTCAGGGATTTGGCGATGCGCTTTTCTTCGACCCCCAGGGCCTCCGCCGCCAGCGCAACCGTAGCACTGGAGACCGGGAATTCAAGGATTTTGTCCCCGTAACCCCGTTCCGATAAATATGCTCTGACCTTTTCGATTGACATAGCTGCACCTCATTCTTCTGTTTTTTCCAGCTTCGCACGCCAGGAGATCGCACGGGGCGTCTGCAGCGTATCAAAGCTGACATAATAAGCTTTTTTCTGTTCATCCGAAGCCGTGATGATACCGCAGCCCAGGACTGCGTGCCGCACGCGGTCACCGACCCGCAAGGCAGGTCCCTGCGCCTTCACCAGCATTTCCCGGTCAGCCAGACTGACATAGGCCCGGCTGTCCTCGATGAGCTCCGCCCGCGGCGGCTGCACATACGTGATCAGTCCGGGGTCCACATCCAGCAGGAAACGGGAAAGGTACCGCGGCGAGCCGTCATGCAGGCGGCCTTCCACGGCGGAAAGCCACAGTCCGTCCCTGGCCCGCGACATGGCCACGAAGCAGAGCCTGCGTTCCTCTTCCATGGCTTCCGGCGTTTCCGCCCGGCGTGAGGGCATGGCGCCCTCGTTCAGCCCGCAGAGGAACACATAAGGGAACTCCAGCCCCTTTGCCGCATGGACGGTCATCAGCTTCACTTCATCGCTGTCGGTATCACGGTCACGGTCGGTATAGAGCGCGATATGCGCCAGAAAATCCCGCAGCGTACATTCTTCCCCGCAATCCATTTCATACTGCAGGACAAGCTGTTTCAGTTCCGCCAGATTGTTCAGACGCTCCTGGCTTCCCTCCGTCCGCAGCATCTTCTCGTAGCCGGAAACTGCCAGCAGCTCCGTCAGCAGCGAAGAAATGCTCTTTTCGGCCGCTTTTCTTTGAAAATCTTCTATCAAAGCGATAAAACCGTTCGCTTCGGTTGCGGCAAACAGTTCATGCTCCCGGCTGCGCTTCAAGGCCGCATAAAGCGTAATGCCCTCTTCGGCAGCCCTTTCCTCCAGGAAGCGCATGCGTTTTTCGCCGATATTCCTGCGGGGGACATTAACGATGCGCCGGAAAGACAAATCATCTTCCAACGCGACCATGCGCAGGTATGACAGCGCATCCTTGACCTCTGCCCGGTCAAAAAAGCCGGCCGCCCCGTAGATCCGGTAGGGGATCTGCCGTTTCTGCAGCTCCGCCTCCAGGCCGCGCGACAGATAATGGGCCCGGTACAGCACGGTCAAATCCTTCCGGGCCGCACCGGCCGCCAGCAGCCTCTCCATTTCGTCCGCGATCGCGGCGGCTTCCTCTTCCGGCGTTTCCGACACGCTCGCCTTCACGCAGGAGCCGGACGGACGGAAGGCCGTCAGGTCCTTCCGGATGCGGTTGCGGTTTTTTTCGATCAGGGAATTGACCGCCGCCAGGATCTCCGGGCCGCTGCGGTAATTCTCGTTCATCATCACCGTGCGCGTCCCCGGAAAATGCCGGTCGAATTCAGTCAGGAAGCGGATATCCGCCCCCCGCCAGGTATAAATGGTCTGATCCGGGTCTCCGACCACAAACAGATTCTTATGATAAGCCGCCAGCACCTCCATCAGCCGGTACTGCGGCGGGTCGATGTCCTGAAATTCATCGATCATGATATATTCCAGCTTCTGCTGCCATTTCCGTGCGATCTCCGGGCGATGTCCGAAAATATACAGCGTCACGGATATCAGATCGTTATAGTCCAGCGCAAAACATTTCTTTTCCTGATACAGGTAGCCGTAAAACAGGATATCCCGCACTTCGGCGGCGCTTTCGTATTTTTCGCGCAGCTGCTCGGTGGAGAGCTCCAGGAGAGACAGATAATAGTCCGGCTCGGAGATCATCTTGCGGATCTCAAACATATCGCGGGCATCCGCAAAGCTCATGTCCCGCAGCGTCAGGCCTCTTTCCTCATAAATGATCCGGAGCATCCCGTCTATATCCGTATTATCCAGCACGAGAAAACTTTCCGGGTAGCCGACCGCATAGATCTCTTCCTGGAGGATCGACACGCAGAGGCCGTGGAAGGTGGTGATCATGCCGGTGTCGCTGTCGCCCAGCAGGGTATGGATGCGGCGCCGCATTTCCCCGGCGGCCTTATTGGTGAAGGTCACGCAGAGGATATTGGAAGGAAGAATGCCCATTTCCAGCACCAGATAGGCAAAACGGGCCGTCAGCGCTCTGGTCTTGCCCGAACCGGCGCCTGCAATGACGCGCACATATCCTTCCGTAGCCGCAACAGCCTCCTGCTGTGCCGGATTCAGTTCCGAAAGCCAGCTTTCCATGGTCCTCCCTTCCGGCCCGAAGGCCGCAATCATCAAACCTTTGTTCGTACTATTGTGTACTATACCCAAGTTCTCTGCCCCTGTCAAGCGCTGATTTCCCCTCTGAAAATGCCTCCCGACGGGCAAATTTTAGAGAAATTTCATAATTTGCTTTGCAAGCACCGTGATTTCTGTTATAATGCCTTTGTTATGTGTGAGAAAGGATCCTTGTGTGTTCTCATACACTGGCAGGAGGAAGATCATGCGCGAATATGTCATTGCCTATGACGTCAATATGGACCCGGACCGGCAATATGCCGAACAGGAAAATCTTGCCGTCTTGCCGCAATATTATCATTTCAACGACGGCGTCATCTACGGAGATGAGATCAAGCTGACACCGGAAGAATTTTATGCCCGTCTGAAGAAGGAACGCTCCTATTCCATGGGCTGCAATCCCGCCAGAGTGCGCGGGATCCTGGAGGAGTTCCTGAAGCAGGAAAAGGACGTCATCGCCATCATGTCCTCTTCCGAATGCAGCGGAAGCTACAGCACCGTCTGCGCGGTCGCTTCCGAACTGACGGAGGAATATCCCGGTTCCCGCATCCATGTGGTCGACTCCCTGCTGGAGTGCCATCCCGGCGGGATCATGGTCCATAAAGCCAATGAAATGAGAAAGGCCGGCTGCAGCTTCGAAGAGACCGTAGCCTGGCTGGAAGAAAACAAGGCCTATTTCGACGCCTTCTTCCTGGTAGACGATCTGAGCTATCTGGTGCGCGGCGGCCGTCTCAGCCCCATCAGCGGTGCGGTCGGTTCCGTACTCAACATCAAGCCGATCCTTCACTTCGAGAACGGCAAGATCGTTCCTTTGATGAAATGCCGCGGGCGTCAGCTCGGGAAAAAAGCCATGCTGGAAGAGCTCAGAAAGCTGAATCCCGAATGCTTCGCCGTAGCAGAGGCCGTGTGTGCGGATGAAGCCGCCGAGTACGGTGCGCTGCTGCAGAAAGAACTGGGTGCGGAGCTGGTTTATACGGCCCCCATCAGTCTGATCGTCGGAACACATACCGGTCCCGGCGCCCTGGGCTTCGGATTTATGAAAAAGCACTGATATAATTTAAACATAACGATACCGGGAGCAGCCAAAGCTTATCCCGGCATCGCCTTTTTTACGGATCCGTTGATTTTTCATGCTTTTTGCGGTGATTCTCCCTTAAAGAGGATCACCGCTTTTTGCGTGCCGGTCAAACTGCTTGATTTTTTCGCCGGGATGTGCTATGATAGCCGAAATTTCTACTAGTTTGGAGACGGTCCCCGCCGGCACAGAATCCCCGGCAGAGGGGAAAATTATCCGTCTCCGATACCAAAAATAAGCGCCGGCACGAAAAATCTGCTTCCTGCGGAGATCCCGGCGCGGATAAACGGAGGAATCCCCCATGGATCACAAAAACAGCACCGCGGCGATCGAATCCTTCAAGACCGATCCCGTCCCGAAGATCGTCATCAAAAACAGTATTCCGGCCCTGATCGCCATGATCATGGTCATGGTTTATAATCTGGCGGACACCTTCTTTCTGGGCCTGACGCACAGCGACCTTTCGGTTACGGCGGTCTCCTTCGCGGCGCCCCTGTTCATGATATTCATGTCGCTCGGAACGCTCTTCGGCGTCGGCGGCACATCGGTCATTTCCCGCGCGCTCGGTGAAGGAAAAACCGAGTATGCCAAAAAAGCCTGCTCGTTCTGCATGTGGGCCTGCGTCGCCGTGGGCGGCATCATGATGATCCTGCTTTGGGTCTTCCTGGATGATGTGACCGTCATGCTCGGCGCCAGCAGCGAAAGCCTCGGCCTGACCAAGGATTACCTGCGCATCGCCGCCGGCTGCGGGATCTTCTCCATGATCTCCAACTGTTTCTCTTCCATCGTCCGCACGGAAGGCGAGGCGATGAAAGCCATGACGGGAACGCTCATCGGCAATCTGCTCAATATGATCCTCGATCCCGTATTCATTCTCGGTTTCCGGTGGGGCGTGACCGGCGCGGCAGCCGCCACGGTGATCGGCAATGCGGTGGCCGCGGGCTATTACATGCTTTACTTCCTGAAGGGAAGCTCCGCCCTCAGCATCAGTCCGAAGCATTTTTCGATGAAAGATAAGATCCTTACCGGCGTCCTGTCGGTCGGTATCTCCGCTTCTCTGGCCAATCTGCTGGTCAGTGTCTCTTCCATCGTCGTCAATTCACAGCTTTCCAAATATACCGGCGGCGACATGCTGGTTGCCGGATACGGCGTCACGGCCAAGGTCATTATGATCGTTACCCTCATCGGGATCGGCATCGGGAGCGGCGTGCAGCCGTTCCTCGGCTATTGCTACGGTGCCGGTGAAAAGGAACGGCTCACATCCGGCATACGTTTTTCGGCGGCGTTCGGGCTTGTTTTCTGTGCCGCTGTTTCCGCACTCTGTTTTGCTCTGGCGAGGCCCATCGTCAAAGTGTTCCTGACCGATATGACCGCCCTGGACTCCGGCGTTCATTTCACCCGCATCCTGATGAGCACCGCCTGGCTGATCGGCGCATTTGCCATCTGCCAGAATACGCTCCAGGCAATCGGCGCGGCAGTGCCGGCACTGCTGGCTTCCGTCTTCCGCCAGGGGGTCATTTTCATTCCCGCCCTGTTCATTATGAAAGCAGCCATCGGCGTGGACGGACTTATCTGGGCGCAGCCGATCGCCGACGTTCTGTCGCTCGTGATCGTCATATGCATGCTCCGGAGGAAAATCAATCAAACCGATTTCTCGGGGCAAAAAAAGCCTGCTGCCGGAAAGTAATGCCGGTATCGTCCCACACAGAGAAACATCCCTGTCAGCTTCACGGCCTGACAGGGATGTTTTTTTACTGAAAAGCGAAGTTTTTCTGCGGATCAACAATACCGGTCTGCCGCGCAGCACCTTCGGCTCACGGCTCTTTGGAGAGCTTGAGCCACCATTCCTGCGTAATGGGGCTGGCACTGCAGATGCGGCCGTATTTATCCGTCCAGGAAGGGATATCTCCGGAAAAGCCCATGCCGCCGCGCAGATAGGGCAGACGCTCGGCATCCAGTTCTTCCGGCTTTCTGCCGCCGCCGAGATAATCCTTAAGACTGTCACGGCTGCTCTTCAGGCGGGCGATGAGGCCGCCCCAGCGGATATCGTATACTTCAAACCCGAGCGGCTTCCCGAGTTCCATCCAATTGGCCCGAAAACATTCACGCACCCTTTCGGCGCGGCGGACAGCCAGCGGCAGCACCCTGTCGGTCAGTTCAAGCAGTTCATCTCTGCGTTCATTCCGATATGCTTCCGTGATACGCACACCGAGATCTGCCTTCAGTTCCAGGAATTGCGCCAGCAGGTGATAATACCGGAATACGGAAGCATCATAGCGGCCTTTGCTGCGTTTTTCAGCAGCCGCCATCTTTCGGGAGAGGGCACGGAAATGTTCGCGCACGGGCTTATTTATCAGGTGATAATCGAACAGACCTGCCATAGGATCCTGCCAAACCAGAAATTCGGAAGCCGCGCTGGGATGCTTGCTTCCGCATTCGGTGCCGGGGATCAGATCAAAATCCGTCAATGCCTTATAATCTTCCGCTTCCGCCCCGAAGCAGAAGCGGAAACGCCTGTCGATCCACGCTTCGTCCGGATGATCATTGTAGCAATATTCCGCGAATATCTGCAGCGCATAGCGGTTTACGCGGAAGTCGATATCCTGCCCGATCTCCCAGATGCTGAGGCAGCATTTACGCAGGCCGAGATTCCGGCATGCCTGAACGAAGCTCATATTGCCGCAGGTCTCGAACCACTGCGGCGCAAAGCTCAGATAAGTCCATGCAGCAATGAAAATGTGACTTTGGTGTTCCGGATAGCGGCGCAGCCGCAGTTTGTTTTCGCACCATTCCACGGTATGGGAGCTGTAGTTCCACCAGACGAGCCCCATTCCCTTCGGGGCCTTTTCCCGCTCCGGCGAATCCGGAGGCAGCATATCATCGAAAATCATAGGAGAAAGGCCCAATTCTCCGGCGATTGCCGCCACCCGTTCCAGATGTTCCGAAAAGATGTCCTGCGAGGGGCGGTCTCCGTGACGGAGATAGTAAGCGCCGCGGCCGAGGAAAGGACTTTCATCCATGCCCAGATGGATCTTCCTGGTACGGAAAGGCCGGGACGCAGCCGTCAGTACCTGACGGATATAATCGTAGGTCCGCTCCGAGCCAGGGCAGAGTGCCCGGTGGTTTTCACGGATCCCCTCAAAGGCATCCCACTGCATGACCGTGGTCAAATGCGCCAATGTCTGCACGAAGGGGACTAATTCCACCCCGATCGCATCTGCATAATCATCCAGTTCACGCAGCTCATCTTCCGTATAGCGGCCGCGCATATAGCCGAAATAGGGCTGTTCGGGGATCACGAAGCTGTCCTCCATATAAAGGAAGCACATTCCCATCCCGATAAACAGCTGGTCGCGGAGAAAACGCCGGAAACTTTTCGTGTTCAGTGCCATATTGCCCTGCGAAAGGTCAAGCATGGAAGCAGTTTCGTCAAAGGGTGCCTTTTCTTCTGCCCCGACAGGATTCTTTCCCGCCGAAAGCTGTTCCAGAAGCAGGCTCAGTGCGCGGAAAAAGACAAACCGCCGCCCCGTATCGCACGATATCACCGCTTCCCGTTCATCCGCATGCACGGATATGCGGTCACCGGAAACCGTTTTGATCCGGACAGGCAGGCCTTCCGGACAAAAAGGCATAAAACCGTGCTCGGCAGCAAGCTCTGTCAAACCGAACGTCAGGTGCAGCGCATCTGTTTCTTCCCTGGAAAATGAAAGCTTTATCATACGATTCTCCTTAAAAGCGTCAGCCGTTCCAAGGCCGATCCGCCCCTATTATACCCGGGCGTGTTCCGATAAGTCAAGGCTTCGGCAATATGCGGCACCTCTCAAATGCCCCGTCTCCAAAACAAGACGGACGCCTCCCGCAAAGCGCGGAAAGACATCCGTCGGATAAAAATATTCAAATATCCCGGGCTATACCCGGCTGGCCGCCGCATATCGGGGCCTTTTTCATGGCGCAGCGGTTCGGGCACGCAGTCCCGCGCCTTCTCAGATCATTTCCACGCCGGCAAAGCGGCAGAAATACCCGGCAGCCTCCGTCAGCTCACGGTAAACGAGCGCATAATGGTTGGCTCCGATCTTTTCCCGGAAGGAAGCAATATCGCAGTCCAGGCGGATCGCAGCCATCGGATACGGTGCGCAGCCATATTCCCAGAGCCGCTGTTTTTCGGAAGCCGCCGTTCCCCCGGTAAGATGCAGGCCCAGCTGCCCCTCGGGCAGCTTCACCAGCCTTGCAAGCGTCACACGGCCTTCCCGAAGCGAAGAACTGTTCGTCAAATAACCGCCGCCCAGTCCGCCGACCTCAGCCTTCCCGCCCGTCAGAGCGCAGGGCGCAAAGCCGCAGGCTCCCACCGAAAGCACATTGTTTTTCAGCGTGCGGATATCCACATAGGTCGAAACCGTGCCGCCCGCCAGCTGCGAAAGCACCGCCTGCGTAAGGACTACCGGCAGATCCGCCTCGCAGGAACAGATCAGCTTATCTCCCAGAACGGAAAGCGGCAGGCAGGCCGTAAGCCCGTAGGTCTGACTGAGTTCGGTATGACAGCGCACATCCAGGGCCGCCAGCCCGTACTCCTCCGCATATTCCCCCAAAGCAAGGCTCATACGGACGATCCGGTCCAGATACCCGCCGGTGCTTCCCTTGACCTTCCGGAGCACTTCCGCCTGCATCGCGGCATAACGCGGGGAAGACGGATCCGCTTTTTCCATGCGGCTCAGGAGTTCGGACACATCGAAGGAATAGACCTCCGTACCGAAACGCCGGCGGAGCAGACCGAGATCCATCCCGGCCGCCGTAATACCGTTGAAATTATGTCCGAAGAAGCCGAACCTTGCCGTCCGGAGCCAGGCCAGCGTATGCGCGGCAGCCGCAAATGCCTTCCAGGAAGCCTTTTCTTCCTCTGTTTCGGGGAAATCCGCAAACAGTTCGCACGGGACGCCCATTCCGCGCAGGGAGCCTGCCAAAGCAGCCCCCGCAGGCACGGAGGAAAACTCCGTCCGGCGCCCCTCGCAGACAAATTCACTGATGCAGAAGACCGCCAGCGGGCTGCCGAAAAAGGCTCTGGCAGCGATCGCCGCCAAACGAGGTTCAGACCAGGTCACGGGCATCAGAACGGCAAAATCGTAATGAAAGGGATGATACAGACGCGAAGCCAGCTCCGCTTTATCGGCCGTATCAATGCGCGGCGCAGCAATCACCTCAATGCCCAGTTCATCCAGCATTCCTGCCAGACGGCGGACCTGTACATCAGCCGTCTGGTTGTCATAGCCTTCACAGGAAAAGGGGAGAAGCAGCGCTTTCATTATGCCTCGGCCTCCGTTTTCAGCAGAAATTCACGGATCTCGGGAAGCTTGACCTCGGCGGGTCCGCCCAGGCAGCACTCCAGATTCATGAATCCGTCAAATCCAATGTCCTTCAGGGAACGCATCCCGGCCTTCCAGTCGGTATTGCCCCAGCCCGGTGCCAGACGGTTGTGGTCTCCCAGATGCACATGATGGATCCAGGAGCCGTTTTCGCGGATCGCATCCGCAATGCTTTTTTCCTCCAATGCGATATGGAAGAAATCGGCAAGCAGGCCCATTCGGCGTGTCTTCGCGGGAGAGGCCTTTTCCAGCACCTCACGGCAATCGCACAGACGGGTCAGATATTTTGTCTCATACCGGTTGCATGCCTCAATCAGCATCCAGGCCCCGTCCTTCACTTCCGCGCCCAAAGCTTCGATGATGCTCACATACAGCTTTTCTTCTTCCGGCGGCATCTTCTGATAGGGATCAAACAGCGGCAGCGGATCCTGCGGGCGGTATTCGTATTCCATCTCGGTGATCGCACCCAGCCGGTTCGCGATATCGATGGAACGCTTATACAGGGCCAGCGCCTCCGCGCGGACTGCCGGATCCTTATCCATCAAATGCCCGTACACAGGCCCGGTGAACGCAAATTCGCAGACTTTGATGCCGGTTTCTTCCTCCAGACGCAGCATTTCGTCCAGATATTCTTCTTTCCAGTCAGGGTAATCGCAAAAGACAGTCATGCCCTGATAGCCCATTTTCCGCAGAAAATGGCCCTTTTCGATCAAGCTGCTGCCCGGCACCATGCCGGCGGTACAGGATAATTTCAATTTCATATCAGACTCTCCTGACGGGCTGCCTTAATACCGCTTCTTGAGCATCTTCTCGCGGATCATCCGGGCAAAGCCTACGCCGGAACCGGTCTTGAAGAGCTCGTCCACTTCCGCATCGTCCAGATTATCGGCAATGGCGCCCAGCGTCTCGATCCACTCGATACCCTCTTCCAAAGCATCACGGCCGTCTTCGCGGTAAGGATACTGGTCAAAGGAGAACCAGCTGTCATAGCCCATTCTCTTGACCCAGTACAGATATTCGATATTTTCGATGGGGTGAATGGTACCGGCGATGCAGTCGTCGTCCCAGTAGCCGTAATTATCGTTGACGTGGCAGTGGAACAGCTTATCGCCGTACATTTTGATGATGGCGGCTGCTTCGGCCGGATTTTCGATGCCCATCAGGGAGTGGCCGAAATCCAGCGTCACGCCCAGATTTTCGGCGCCGATGGCGTTCACCATCAGCATGGTGGAAGCGGCATCGGACATATAGGAACGCATGCGGGGTTCTCTGGGCTTATATTCGATGGAAAGCTTGATATCCTTGCGGTGATTGCAGCATTCCTTGATGCCCTCCTGGATCCAGGTGCGCTCCTTCAGATAATCTGCCGTGAAGGGATAATCGTAACCGTCCTGGCCGTTCCAGATCGTAACGATCTCGCCGCCCAGATCGGCGCAGATATCCATCATGATCTTGGTATCGCGGATGGCATTTTTGCGGATCTCGGGATCCTTGGAGCTGAAGGCGCCGTGGCCCCATTTGCGCTGCGCAAAATAGTCGGGGATGATGGAAACCAGCTGCAGACCGTGGTCCGCGATCAGGTCTTTCATATGCTCGGCATTCTGTTCGGTGATATGCCAGGTCCCGCACAGCTCGCAGCCGGTGATCTTCTTTACGGATTTGGCCCGGTCAAAGAGCTGCTCCACGGAATAATCGTCGTTGTAGCCGCACTGCATATAGCGGTCGGTGAACTGTCCCACATTACTGAGTTCTACGGAATATTTTCTCTTCATAAAATCCTTTCCCCTAGTGAAATTTACTGTTTCAAACGTTGTAACACTGTCTTTAATCTAGTATGTTTTCCCTGCCTTGTCAAGGACTTTTTTTTGTTGTATAGTATTTGAAAGAACGAAGCCATGTTCTGAGGGAGGCAAAGCAGCGGATGAAAAACGGGGGCGTTACCATCAAAACCATCGCGGCAGACCTGGGGATCTCGTATTCTACGGTCTCCAAGGCACTGAACGGCGATCCGAACATCAAGGAAGAAACTCGCCTGCTGGTGGAAGAAAAAGCAAGAGAGCTGCATTATACCCGCAATTATTTTGCCGAAAGTCTGCGGCGCAAGGATTCCAAAACGGTCGCGGTGCTTCTGAACGATCTGGATATCCCCGCATACAGTGAAATGATCTCCCTCATTTCGTCCGATCTGGCTGCCTACGGCTATACCACCATCGTATCCGATTCCCGCCACGATCCCGAGGCGGAACAGGCCTCGCTGCGTGCCGTCCTGGGCCACATGCCGGATGCGATCATCTACTCTCCCGTCGCGCTGCACACGGAAAATCACTCACTGCTTCTCCCCTACGCAGACCGCACCCTGATCCTTTCCGAGCCGACGGATTCCCTGCCGGCCAGCTATCTGGTGCTGGATCATAAAAAGGGAGGATATCTCAGCGCCTGCCACATGCTCGAAAACGGCATTACGGACAGCTGCATTTTCTGCGGTCCGGAAGGATACCGCTCCGCCGATCTGTTTTTGGAAGGCATCATGCAGGCCTTTGAAGAATATTCCGTTCCCTTCGATGCCGGCCGCGTACTGCGCTTCCGGCCGGATCTTATGGAAAGCTTCAAACGCTTCCTCCGGCTTTGGAATGCCGAGCCCGGCTTTACCCGCGGCGTGATCTGTTTCTGCGATTCCATGGCTTTCGGCATCTACCGTGCCGCCAAGGAGCTGGGGATCTCCGTCCCGGAGGATATCAGCGTCATCGGCTACGACGACAGCCCCGCCAATGAATTCACCGCGCCGCCTCTGACCACGCTGCATGTGCCCAAGGACCTCATTGCCAAGCATTGCTCGCAGTTTGTCGTCAATCGTCTGCTGAACGGCGATTCCGGGCAGCACATCAGTCGGCTGGAACCGTTTCTGGCCCGGCGCGGCTCCGTGAAGATCCGTCACGGCAGCCATACAAAAAGCTGAAGCGGTATACATTTCATAAACTTTTCATATTCTTTCAGCGAAAAATATGGTATGCTACTGACAGGCCGCATCCGGTGCGGTCTGTTTTTTGCAGTCGTTTTTTCAGGTTCCGCGGAGCCGTCCGCCGGGACCGTGAGGAAAGGAGTCCCCACGTGCTTGAATTAAAACAAATCACAAAAATATACCCTGCCGGAGGCGATGACGTGAAGGCCCTCAAGGGCATTTCCCTCTGCTTCCGCCGCAATGAATTCGTCGCGATCCTGGGCCCTTCGGGCTGCGGCAAGACCACCATGCTGAACCTGATCGGCGGTCTGGACAGCGCCACGGAAGGCGAGCTGCTCATCAACGGCCGCAGCACCCGCGATTACAAAGACCGCGACTGGGATACCTACCGCAACCATTCCGTCGGCTTTGTATTCCAGAGCTACAACCTGATCCCGCACCAGAGCGTGCTGCAGAACGTGGAACTGGCGCTGACCCTTTCCGGCGTTTCCAAGGCGGAGCGCCGCCGCCGGGCCAAGGAAGCACTGGAGCAGGTCGGTCTGGGCAATCAGCTGAAGAAAAAGCCCGGCGAAATGTCCGGCGGTCAGATGCAGCGGGTCGCCATCGCCCGTGCGATCGTCAATAACCCCGATATCATCCTGGCCGATGAGCCCACCGGCGCGCTGGATACGGAAACCAGTATCCAGGTCATGGATATCCTGCAGGAGATCGCCCGCGACCGTCTGGTCATTATGGTAACGCACAACCCGGATCTGGCAGAGCGCTACGCCACCCGTACCGTCCGGATGCTGGACGGCCTCATCACGGACGACTCCGCTCCCCTCTCCGCGGAAGAGATCGAAGCCGAAACCGAGGCTGCCGAACAGCGCCGCAGGGAAAACGACCTGAAGAAGCTGCCCTCCATGAGTCTCCGCACTTCCTTCGGTCTGTCCCTGAAAAATCTGTTTACGAAAAAAGGCCGCACCATTCTGACCGCCTTTGCCGGTTCCATCGGTATCATCGGGATCTCGCTCATTTACGCGGTATCACAGGGTACGACGAACTATATCGATCTGGTGCAGGAGCAGACGCTTTCTTCCTATCCTCTGACATTGGAAGCGCAGACCGTGGATATGGGTTCCCTTCTCACCACCTTCATGGGCAAGGCGCAGTCCATCTCCAGACACGAAAAAGATGCCGTGTATCAAAAAGCCATGGTCTATGAGCTTATGAACACGATGAACACGCTGGATACGAAGAAGAACGACCTGCAGGCCTTCAAGGCCCATCTGGAGACCGAACTGCAGAAGGAAGATTCGCCGCTCAGCGAAGCCGTCAGCGCCGTTTCCTACCGCTACAATCTGAATCTCCAGTTCTATACCAAAAATGTCGACGGAGAGATCATTCTTTCCGACGCCCAAAGCCTGATGACAGATCTCTTCTCCCAGATCTCCGGCGTGGATTTTTCGTCCTTGATGAAGCTGGGCGGGAGTTCCGGCATGACAAGCACCATGTCCTCCTCCGCCAATGTGTGGCAGGAGCTTCTGGAGGGCCAGCATTCCGAACTGATCAACCCGGTGGTCGAAAAGCAGTACGATATCATCGCCGGACACTGGCCGCAGAACTTTGACGAGGTCGTGCTCTTTGTCGACGAACGCAACGAAGTCAACGATCTGTATCTCTACGCGCTCGGTCTTCTGCCGGAGGAAGCCATTTCCAGTCTGATGCAGGCTGCCGTGGATCACGATACGGTCACCTACGACCGTGAATCGTGGAGCTACGAGGACATCCTGAATCTGTATTTCCGCGTGATCCTCGCGGCAGACCGCTATACCTATGATGAGGCAAGCGGCAAATATGTAGATCTCAGCCAATCCGATACCGGTCTGGCTTATCTCTATGACAATGCCCTGAAGCTGAAGGTGGTCGGTATCGCCCGGCCGAACGAGGACGCCGTGGGACATATGGTGACCGGTTCCGTCGGCTACACCGCAGCCCTGACGCGCTATGTTGTGGAAAAAGCCCACAGCTGTGCAGCCGTTAAGGCGCAGCTGGAATCTCCCGACACGGATATCCTCACCGGCCTGCCCTTCAAGGACAGCGGAAAGAAGCAGGATGCGGAAAAGGCCGCCCTGCTGAAGGAACATCTGAACGAACTGTCCGAGGCCGAAAAAGCCAAGGCCTATATCCGCATCAAGAGCATCCCTTCCGACCAGATGGTTACCGCGGCTCTGCAGCAGGCTATGGCCGGCATGACCCGCGACGATATCGAAGCCGCCCTGGCGGGTTCCATGGGCGAACAGATGGGCATGGACAGTGAATCCGTGATGGCCTATATCCGCTCCATGAGCGACGAGGATCTGAAGGAATTGATCTCCAAGGCAATGGAGGATCAGATCCGCCAGCGCATCGCCGCAGAAACCGCGGTCAAGATGTCCGCTATGCCGCCCGCGCAGCTGGCTGCCGGTCTGGCGATGGAACTTTCCGCCGCGTCGGATGCGGACTGTGCGGTCTGGTACGACGCTCTCATGGAATTTTCCGAATCCACCTACGAAATGAACCTGATCCGTCTCGGCTGCGTGGAGCTGGATACGCCCTCCGCCATCAACCTCTACGCTTCCAGCTTCGACAACAAGGATATCATCGAGCAGGAAATCGCCGCCTATAACGACACCGTCGAGGATGTACAGGAGATCCGCTATACGGACTATATCGGCCTGATGATGTCCTCCGTTACGACCATCATCGACGCCATCACGTACGTTCTGATCGCCTTTGTCTCCGTTTCCTTGATCGTTTCCTCCATCATGATCGGTGTCATCACGCTCATCTCCGTACAGGAACGCACCAAAGAAATCGGTATCCTTCGTGCCATCGGTGCCTCCAAGCGGAACGTATCCAGCATGTTCAATGCGGAAACCGTCATGATCGGTTTTACTTCCGGTTTGATCGGCGTGCTCGTCACCTATCTTCTGTGCATCCCGATCAACCTGATCCTGCATGCGCTCACGGATATCAACAATCTGAATGCGGTCCTGCCGGTACCGGTCGCCGTGATCCTGGTCGTCATCAGTATGCTTTTGACGCTCATCGCCGGTGTGATCCCTTCCCGCAGCGCTGCGAAGAAGGATCCGGTCATTGCGCTCCGTACGGAATAAAATACTTTTCCCCCCCCCGCTTTATTTTGTGCTACACTGGTGGGGCGATCTCTTTAAGAAAGGAAGGATTCGTTATGTCCAAATTATGCAGCCTGCAGGGATATGTGGACGGTGACTGGCGCACCTGTTTTACCGGAACGGAAGAACAGTGCGAAGCAGAAAAAGAATACCAGATCTGCCTGGATCACAGTATGAATTTTGATTTTGAATACCGCATTGTGGAAGCCGATAACTGAATTCGGTCAGCCCGAAAAGGCGTCCCGTCTGCCTGCCAAGGCAGATTGGGCGCCTTTTTCCGTTTCGGTCCCGGATACTCCCGACCGCGATAAGAAAAAAAGCGATGGTATAAAAATGAGCCGGGAGCGTTTTCCGCTGCCCGGCTCTCATTTTCCGTATCTCAGATATGTTTCTGCATCCATTTCAGATGCGTTTCAAACCAGCTGTAATAATAGGCGGTCTGGGCTGCATAGTCCTTTGCTTCTCCGCCCTGACGCTCCGCATGATAAGATACCGCCTGCGAATACGCCTCGCCGTCCATCGCGTCAAAGGTCTTCCGGAGCGCCGGCAGGATCTTATCGGCATACTGCGCGTACAGCTCACGGTAACATTTTGTAAAGATGCTTTTCCCGTTCAGATCCCCGAAGAACGTATAATTTGCGCCGTGCTGCGCCGAAAAGCGCTTCGGCTGGCTGGTACATACGGAATCCGCGTCCCACAGAGGTCCCATTTTCAGGAGCGTATTTGCGGTGGAATCTGCCTTAGTCAGAAAGATATTGCTGCCGCCCCCGTCTGCCGTTCCCAGGATATCGTGGGCCAGGAGCCACCGCGCAAAGCTCTCCAGTGAGATGTAATTCAAAAAGCTGTATGCGGAATCGCCGTGCAAAGCCGTTTCGAAATCCACGACCCAGTCCCGGATATAGGCCAGCTCCGGCGCATCTTCCTGCAGAAATGCGGTCTCCGGAAAACGGACCGTATACCGCAGCGGGTTGAGCTCACGGACGACCCCGGGGAAAGAATAGTCCTCGTTCCACCAATATGCGTCCAATTCAACGATATAGCCGCTGTCATCCACGGCGACCCGCGAGCGGTCATCTCCGCTCCCGTTTCCCTGCTTCACGGATTCGATGAGGACATACAGCCCGCGGTAATCGCCGTTCATATACAGCTGCACATAGGTAAAGGCCGGCACATATTCCATTTCCACGGCCTGCGCGACGGCAGCCATCACAGCCTGATTCAAGACAGAACCGCAGCTGAGCAGCAGCCATTCCTTATCCTCATATACGGTACCGTTTTCCCGTTCCGCGAAGGCTCCGAGAAGATCGGCTGCCTTATCCAGATGAATCTTGTAGCTCGGGAATTCTCCGACGCCGGAGGTATTCCCCCGCACCCGCACACGGGCTCCGTCATATTCCGCTTCGGGCGTTTTCCCGGCGGCACTGTCAAAAAGCAGCTCGCCGGTTTCCGAAGCCAGCCGCACACGGCTGCCGATATAATCGGAATCCGTGATCCCGACGCCCCAGGCCCCCTCCGGCGCCTGCAGAACATCGCAGGAGGGCCATCTTCCGCCCTCCGTGTCCAGAGTCAGGACAGGCATACGGATCTCTTTTGCCTCCGGGAGGTACATCTGCGACAGGCGAAGCGTCTTTCCGCCGCCTTCCGTACCGAAGGGCCGCAGGACAAAAGTATATCGCTCTCCCGGCACCAGCTGAAGGGAGAAGCTTTGCGCATCGGCGTCCTGCGCGTAAAATACAGGATGATCCGAATCTTTGTCAAATACTTCCAGGCGCAGGCTGCGGAGGAAAGCTCCTTCGGCAAGCTGCCAGGAAAGCGTCAATAAACCGTTCTCATCGAGGAAAGAACTGCAATTTTCCAGGATCTCCTCCCGTTCCGGCGGGATCAGCTCCGACGGGACCTCCGTCCCGGCCTCTTCACACGCATGCAGCACATCCAGATAGGAACAATATGCTTCCGGAGACAGCTGCTCCCAGTCCGCGCAATAATCCGCCCCTACGTTCACAACGATCGGGCCTTCAATGCTGCCGATACGGTAAATATCGCCGCCGAGCGTTTCCGGCAGGCCGCAGCTGCCGACGCAGGACCGGATGACCGGCTCCAGCCCGACATCCGCCTTCAGGCGGAAGGTCACGGTCCCGTCAGAGGCATCCGAATATACCAGCCCCGCTTCCTCACCGCATGTTCCGTTTTCATACAGGCAGACCCGTACACCGTCCTCGGCCCGAAACAGCACAGGGAAACGGATTTCCGGTGCGTCCGATGACGAGGGCTCCGTTTCAGGCGGCCGGCTCTCCGTTTCTTCCGCCTGTGTGGCCGTACCGATCACCGCAAAGCTTTCGGAGCTTTCCGCATCGGAGCTGCGTTCCGTACCGGGGCCGCCCGATCCCTGCATCCGGTGAACGACCGACACGGCCGCTGTCAGCACCGCGACGGTCAGAAAAAGCAATATAAGGATTTTTCCAGTTTTCAGATTCATGCGATTCCCCTTACGGACCGGAAAGACAGTATATATACCCGGGACTTAAAATATCCCGGTCATATTGAATGCATCCGCATACTGTGCTATAATACCATGGATTTGTTGGTTTTTCCAGCAAAAAGAAAGGGCGGTCCCCCGCCGTTTTCCAGGAGGCTATTTATGATCACCACAGTACGCGCCATGTATTTCAGCGCAACCGATACCACAAAGACGGTCGTTGAACTGATCGCCGACACGCTTGCAAAGCTGGGCGGCTTTCAGAAGCTGACCACCGATTTTACGCTTCCCGGCGCCCGTCAGGAAGCCCCGGCCATCACCGACAATGAACTGGTCGTTTTCGGAACGCCCGTTTACGCAGGCCGTGTTTCCAACGTTCTTCTGAAATATCTTGCCACCGTCAAGGGCAACGGCGCACTGGCTGTACCGGTCGTATGCTACGGCAACCGCAACTTTGACGACGGTCTGATCGAGCTCCGCAATATTCTGGAGGGCAACGGCTTCCATACCATCGCCGGAGCCGCTTTCATCGGTGAACATTCCTTCTCCCGTATCCTGGCTGCCGGCCGTCCCGACGCACAGGACCGTGCCCTGGCCGTTTCCTTCGCGGAGAAGGTATATGACAAGCTGACGCACGCTTCTCAGGAAGCTCTGATGACCCCCGCTGCCGTCAAGGGCGAAGATCCCATCCGTCCTTACTATACGCCCCGTGACCGTCAGGGCAACCCTGTCAACATCCTGAAAGTCAAGCCTCTCGTAGATATGAGCAAATGCACCGGCTGCGGCATCTGCGCGGAAGTCTGCCCGATGGGTTCCATCATTCCCGAAAATATTGCCGAATACACCGGCATCTGCATCAAGTGCGGTGCCTGCGAAAAGAAATGCCCGACCGGCGCCCGTTATTATGAAGATGCCGGATACATCTACCACAGGACCGAGCTGGAGCTGGGCTATGCCCGCCGCGCCGAGCCGGAGTTTTTCCTGTAAGCGGATCGCACTTCCGTCCACGAACTTTTTCGGATAAGAAAAGCGGTTTTCGTCCTCCCGAAAGGGAGGAAGGAAACCGCTTTTTTGTTCGGATCCGAAGAGATCCACGCCCGTTATTCTTTTTTCGGAGTATCGGCGGTCTCCGCAGCGTCAACGGCCTCTGCGGCAGCATCGCTTTCCGCCTCCGGATCTTCCCCGGCGGCAGCATCGTTTTCCGCCTCCGGGCTCTCCCCGGCCTCGGCACTCTTCTCGGCACCGTCAGCCTCTTCCGCTGCGCTGCCGCCCTCTGCGTCACCGTCCTCTGCCTCGCCGGACTCCTCCGCCGCGTTATCGTCCTCGGCTTCTTCGTCTTCCGCTTCGGCTTCAGTGTCCAGTCCCTGCGCCTTGCGCAATTTGGTGAAATGGATCAGCGTCATATAAAACCAGATGACCATGGCCGTATCCATAAGAGGCATCGCCATGGGAATCACGACCAGGATCACCACATACAGGATATCGTAAAGCTTGGGTGAAACAGGCCGGAGCCGTCCCAGCTGCAGCAGCAGAAACGGGACGATGAGGAGGCTCGCCATCAAAATCAGGAAGCTCCATGCTCTGGACTTTACCTTTTTGGACAGCCAGTTGAAGATATTGATAATGGAATAGACGATCCCGAATATCGTCAGGCTCATCAAAAACGTGTTCTTGCCGTTCTCTTTGCCGAAGCTGATCCCCAGATAAATACCCAATGCCAGCGTAAAAAGCAGTCTCGGAAGATATTCCCGCAGTTTGTCATATACCTTCTGGGTGTTTTCGCGCGACATCCACTTCATAGCTGATTCTCCTTTAACTTCTGCTCAAAGCGCCAGGAATCCCGGCACATATCTTCCAGATTTTTTTCCGCTTTCCAGCCAAGCATCCGTTCTGCCTTGCCGGGAGCCGCCAGACTGACCGCAATATCGCCGGGGCGGCGGGGTGCGATACGGTACGGCACCTTCACGCCGGTCGCCTTTTCGAAATTCTTAACGATATCCAGCACGCTCGCTCCGCGTCCGGTCCCGAGGTTGAATACCTCCGCGCCGGCCTGCGTGGCACTGAAGCGCAAAGCAGCCACATGCCCTTTGGCCAGATCGACTACATGGATATAATCGCGTACGCCGGTCCCGTCGGGCGTATCGTAATCGTTTCCGTACACGGAAAGCTCCCTGCGGATCCCTGCCGCCGTCTGCGTCACATAGGGCATCAGATTGTTCGGGATCCCGTTGGGCTTTTCACCGATCAGGCCGCTCTCATGCGCACCGATCGGATTGAAGTAGCGCAGCATCACGACGGAAAGCTCCGCATCCGCCTTCGCGGCATCCCGCAGGATCTCCTCGATCATATATTTCGTCCTGCCGTAAGGATTCGTGCAGCCGCCGACAGGCATATCTTCGGTGAAGGGAGGTACATTGGAATCGCCGTAAACGGTCGCCGAGCTGCTGAAAATGAACCGCTTCGTGCCGAATTCCCGCATGACTTCCAATACGGTAAGCGTCGTATCCAGGTTATTGCGGTAATACATCAAGGGCTTGGCAACGGACTCTCCTACTGCCTTATAGCCGGCAAAATGGACCACTGCCTGCGGTTTTTCGGCCGCAAATACGCTCCGCAGAGCTTCCTTATCCGCAGCGTCCACCGCATAAAACGCAGGGCGCACACCGCTGATGGTTTCGATCTTGTCGATGACATCCTCGCTGCTGTTATACAGGTTATCGACGATCACCACACGCACACCGGCGCGGATCATTTCCACGGCGGTATGAGAACCGATAAATCCGGCACCGCCGGTCAAAAGAACTGTTTCCATGGCTTTGCTCCTTACAGACTTTTCTGCGACAGGGAATCCGGCGTCTGGATCCCCAAACGGCTGCACATCGTGCCGTAATATGCCGGATCACCGCTGGTAAATATCTCGAGCGTATGCTCCTTCTTTTCCTGCAGCAGATCTTCCCGGGCCAGATAATCGCGGATGTCCCTGGCCATTTCAAGGGCAGGATCGATAAAGCTGACATCCGGGGCTTCCGCCTCAAACTGATCCCGCACAATGGGATAATGCGTACAGCCCAGAATGACGTGGGAAGGATGTCCCTGCAGGAACAGGTCGGACAGATTGGCCTTTACATTTTCCGGCACCTCGTCAAAGCGACCTGTATCGAGCAGCGTAGCGAGCATATGATTGCCCGCGCCGTATACCCGGACGGAAGGATCCTTCTCGTGGATGAGCCTGGCATACCAGCCGGTCTTCACCGTAAAATCGGTCGCGACCAGTCCTACCTCGGGAAGCTGCAGATCCAATACTCTTCTCGCTCCGGCGGCAACGATGCTGAAGATAGGCGTCCTGCGCAAAGGAGCGTAGGCATCGTATAAAGTGGAAAGCGTATTGCAGGCAACGGCAATGGCCTTCACCTCATTCGATTCCATGAAATCCAGGATCTTGTTCATCAGGCGCAGGATCTCGGGCTTTTCCTTATTGCCGTAGGGCACATTGGCACTGTCGCCGAAATAAACGATATCCTCGCCGGGCAAAAGGGTCTGCAGCTGACGCACTACCGTCAGTCCGCCCACGCCGGAATCCAGTACACCGATCTTATGCTTTGCACTGTTTTTCATATCGGAACCTTCTTATTCTGTTTGCCCCGAAGGGCTGCTCCCTATTGTATCGTACTGACGAAAAAAAAGCAAGAAGCCAGCACAGTCTGAATAATGCTGCCGCAGGCCGGAACAGGTCGTTCCTGCAATGCATTTCCGTTTTTTTCCTGCAATGCATTTCCGTTTTTTTCTGATGACAAGCCGCATATCTTCCTGTATAATAGTCAGTCGGAATCCAACTATTCCAAGTGAGGTCATTTCCATGAAAAACTGTGATATTGCCGATATTTCGCTGGCCCCTTCCGGCCGCGACAAGATTGCCTGGGTGGAAAGCTATATGCCCATCCTCCGCAAGATCCAGGCCCGCTTCCGCGAAGAAAAGCCTTTCGCGGGCAAAAAGATCGCCATGTCCATCCATCTGGAGGCCAAGACGGCTTTTCTGGCCTGTGTTCTGGCAGAAGGCGGCGCGGAAATATACGCGACCGGCTGCAATCCGCTCTCCACACAGGATGATGTGGCTGCCGCACTGACGGAAGCCGGTTTTTCCGTCCACGCCCGCCACGGGGTCAATGAGGAAGATTATACCCTTCATCTGAAAGAAACGCTCGCCTGCCGGCCGGATCTGATCATCGACGACGGCGGAGACCTGATCCAGCTTCTCGAAGGCGAATGCCGCGCACTGGGGCAGAATCTGATCGGCGGCTGTGAGGAAACCACCACCGGGATCCACCGGCTGAAATCCCGAGCCGCGGCAGGCAGACTGCACTATACGATGATGAACGTCAACGATGCCGACTGCAAGCATCTGTTTGACAATCGCTACGGAACGGGGCAGTCCACTCTGGACGGGATCATGAACGCGACCAACCTGATCATCGCCGGCAAGACCGTTGTTGTGGCAGGCTACGGCTGGTGCGGAAAGGGCCTTGCGATGCGTGCCAAGGGCATGGGCGCGGTCGTCATCGTCACGGAAGTCGATCCCGTCAAGGCCATTGAGGCCGTCATGGACGGGTTCCGCGTGATGCCTATGGCGGAAGCCGCCAAAGAAGGCGATCTGTTTGTCACCCTGACAGGCTGCAGGGATATCCTCCGCAAAGAGCATTTCGCGGTCATGAAGGACGGTGCTCTGCTGGCCAATTCGGGGCATTTCGATGTCGAGATCAACAAAACCGACCTTGCGGAGGGTGCAGGGGAAATCCTGCAGCGCAAGCCGCATATCACCGGATACCGCCAGGCGGACGGGCGTATGCTGAATCTGCTGGCAGAGGGCCGTCTGGTCAATCTTGCCGCAGGCAACGGCCATCCGGCCGAAATCATGGATATGAGTTTCGGGATCCAGGCCCTCTGCCTCGAATATCTTGCCAAGCACGGCAGTTCCATGCAGCCGGGCGTATATGCGGTTCCGCCTGAGATCGACGGGGAAGTTGCCCGCGTCAAGCTCGCATCGCTCGGGATTGAATTGGATCGGCTGACGCCCGAGCAGGAAGCCTATCTGCATAAAGTGGATTGACCGTTTATTCCGCTGTCAAAAGAATTCCCCCGGCCGCCGTACAGGGCAGTCGGGGGATTTTTTATCGGTTCAATAATAAGATAATCGGATTCTTATCCATCAGGAGCCGCAGCAGGAAGGTCCCCGACTTGATATCCTCCAAAGGTGCCGCAAGTGAAGGAATGCGCTGGACGACCCAGGCCGCTGCGGAAAGAAGCAGGATCGCGGCAGCCAGCTGCAATATCATCCCTCCCAGATGATTCAGGGTCCCGATCACGGGAATCTTGAAGATCAGATTATTCAGTCCGCGTGTCAGAATCTTCAAAATGACCGACGCCAGCAGGAAGACCAGCAGGAAGATGATCCCCCGGACGATCACCTGGAAGACCTGTTTCGAAAGACCGCCGATCATGTTATCCAACTGACCTTCGGAGCCTTCTCCCCCCTTACCGCTCAGCTCATCAACGATATTTTGAAGTTTTTCCTTTGAAAAACCCATTTTTTGCATAAGATCGAGCGCGCGGTCCAGCGTCTCCCTGGCGGAATCATCCAAACCCGAAAGGTCGATATCCAGGCCGGCCCCGGCAGCTTCTTCCGACGCCTGCTCCGTTTCGGCAGCCATCAGACGTATCCCGAAAAGCAGCGGAAGGTTACTTCCGGATATTGCAGACGGTTCTTCGGTGCTTTCCTCTTCTTCCCCGGCCGGAGCGGGATCTTCATTATTTTTTGCTTCGGTAATGGTTTTTTTCACCTGTTCTTCAAAATACGGATACATTTTTTCCGTTGCGAGCGGTGCCAGCCAATCCGATACGGTAAACGCGGCAAATACCGATGCCGCCACGATCACTACCGTCATCACGGACCTGAAAAGGCCGCGGCGATAACCGATACAACAAAATACAGCCAGTACCAGAACGATCAGCGCATCGGCCAGGATCTGGTTTCCGGAAAAATAAAGATGCATATTATGACTCCTTATCCTGCAGTAAAGCGATATACGGTCTCGGTCCTGTACTCCGCGCCTGCCTTCAGAACTACCGAAGGGAAGTGCGGAATGCGCGGAGAGTTCGGGAAATGCTGGGTCTCAAGGCAAATGGCGTGGTTGGTGAGATATTTGGCGCCGTCCTTGCCGGCATCGGAATGCAGGCCGCCGGACATGTAGATCTGAAGCCCGGGTTCCGTGGTCAGCGTTTCCATGCGGATGCCCGTACGCGGGCTTTCCAGCACCGCCGCTGCGGCATCGCCGCGCAGCACCATATTGTGGTCCATTCCCTTGGTTTTAGCCATGCCCGGGCGGCGGATGATCTCGCCGCAGGGAGCCGGGACACGAACATCAAAATCGGTTCCCTCCACGGACAGGATCTCACCGTTGGGGATCAGTTCATCATCGGCAGGCGTATAATAGTCGGCCGCCACGGAAAGCATCTGATCATCGATCGTACCGCTTGCATGACCGGACAGATTGAAATAAGCATGGTTCGTCATGTTCACGACGGTATCCCTGTCGGAAACGGCTTTGTAACTGATCTTCAGTTCGCCGGGTGTTTCCAGGGAATAGATGATCTCAACCTGCAGTTCACCGGGGAAGCCCTGATCCATATGAGGAGAAGTGAGGCGGAAGACCGCTTTGTTTTCTTCCGGGATCACAGAAAAATTGCGGAAAGAAAAACCGTCCGGACCGCCGTGCAGCTGGTGGGGCCCCTCATTGGCGATCAGAGGATACCGAACGCCTCCGAGCGTAAATTCCGAATTGCCGATCCGGTTGGCATAGCGTCCCACGGTAGCGCCGAGATAATCCCCGTGCATATAATCCTCTGCCGTTTCATATCCGAGCACCACATCTACGGGATTGCCGCTGCGGTCCGGAACATACAGGCGGCGCAAGGCAGCCCCTAAAGTAATGATCTCCGCGGACATTCCCTGTCCGTCCGTAATGGTCACGGCACTGATGTCGCCCGCTGCGCAGCTGCCGAAGCTCTTCATATTCATAGTCTTTCTCCTTTATATGATCAGATGACCCGGCAGGCTCCTACCTGACGGATACGAAGAACATGACAGGAACCCTGACCGAGATAAGAATCCATCTTCTTCCGGAAGGAATCCAGTTCGAACATATTGACAAATGCCTGGATGGTTCCCCCGAAGCCGCCGCCGTGGACGCGCTCCGCGCCGTCCTTCATGCTGGAATGTGCCAATGCCAGAGCCATCATCATTTCCTGGTGCTGTCTGGAAGCATTCGGGATGATATTCTGCAGATACATGGCGGAGGAACGCCCCGAAACACGTATCATCCGCAGAAAATTCGGTATATCTCCTCTGGAAATATATTCTGCCAGGTATTGCACACGGGCATTCTCCTGGAAGAAATGCAATGCCCGCAGGGCCGGACGGTCCCCGAGCTTTTCGCGAATGTCGGAAAGATTCGCGTAAAAATCCTCCTCATCCACCTCACGCAGTACATCCTTGCCGAAATAGGCTGCGACAGCCCTGCATTCTGCGGGAATAGCCGCATATTCCGCCGTCAGATCCTCATGTCCGGCATGAGAATCAATAATGCAGAGCGCATACCCCAGTTTATCCAGCGGGAAGGGCATCTGTATCACGGCCGGTGAAACAATGTCCTTGAAATCGATAAAGACGGCACCGCCTACGGAGGAAGCCATCTGGTCCATCAGACCGCTCGGCTTTCCGAAATACTCATTTTCCGCAAACTGTCCTGCCTGGGCGATCTCAATGGCTGTCATGGAGGAATCAAAATACAGACTGTTGATGATCACGCCTATGAGTACTTCAAAAGCAGCGGAAGACGAAAGTCCGCTGCCCACGGGCACCATGGTACTGACATATATTTCAAGCCCGCGCCCGGTAAAATCACAGCCGCGCTTTGCAAATGCAAAGGCAACGCCCCGGATGAGAGAAGCAGTTGTCCCCTCTTCTTTCTTCTTTTTCAGATCACAGAGCTCGACCTCAACTGCACCGATGCCTTCGGAATACATCCGGATCCAACCGTCTCCGGTCTCACGCACCATACCTACCGTATCCAGATTGACACTGGCTGCCAGAACACAGCCGCGCTGATGGTCCGTATGATTTCCGCAGATCTCCGTACGGCCGGGCGCCGAAAACAGGGCTTCCGGTGCAGCGCCGAATCTGGCTGTAAACTTTTCCTGAAGCAGCTCGAACCGGCGGATTTCACTTTCCACATTGTCCCTTCCGTACAGGCGCTCAATAAAACCTTCTCTTTTTCTGAAATCCAGCATAGTATTCCTCCGTTAATAATAGAAATCCGTTATCTGATCCATACCGGCAGCAAACGGTCTGTTTTCTTCTTTTTCCAAATGAGGGTCATCCTCCAGCAGCTGCTGCGCTGCTTCCGCGGCCATATGCAGCAATGCCTGATCAGAGTATATATCACCCAGGCGAAAATGCAAGTCTCCGCTTTGTCTGACGCCGAAAACATCGCCGGGGCCGCGTATTTTCAGGTCCTCCGATGCGATCTCAAAGCCGTCCGTGCTCCTGCACAGGACTTCAAGACGCTTGTTCTTTTCTTTTCTGCCGGAGCCGTCCATCAGGATGCAATAGGACTGCGCTTTCCCGCGTCCCACGCGCCCCCGCAGCTGATGCAGCTGTGCCAGTCCGAAACGTTCGGCATTTTTTACGACGATGAGCGTCGCATTCGGCACATCCACCCCTACCTCTACGACGGTCGTGGATACAAGGATCTGTATCTCCCCGCGCAGAAAGGCTTCCATCACCGAATTCTTTTCCGCCGGGCGCATACGGCCGTGAAGCACCGCGATCTTCACCGTATCCGGGAATACCTTCCGCAGCCCCGCGGCACAGTCGGCCACATTTTCGCCTTCCATGCCTTCGGAAGCTTCCACGAGCGGGCATATCACGTAGACCTGGTGCCCGGCATCCAGTTCACGCTGCATAAAACGAACGGTACTTTTCCCGGCCGCCTCGGTCACGGCACATGTTTGTATCGGCAGGCGCCCCGCGGGCATTTCATCGACCACGGAAATATCCAGATCGCCGTAAAGGATGATCGCCAAAGTCCGGGGAATGGGGGTCGCACTCATGACAATCAGGTGCGGATCGCTGCCTTTTTTCGCCAATTTCTCCCGCTGACGCACCCCGAAACGGTGCTGTTCATCCGTTACAACAAGTCCCAGCCGCCGAAAGACCACTTTTTCTTCAAACAGGGCATGGGTGCCGACAGCCAACATGGCCTCTCCGCCCTCACCGAGCGCCGCCCTGGCGGGTTTTTTCTCCGATTCCTTTAAGGAGCCGGTAAGCAAAACCGTTTGAATGGGAAGCCCCGCGGCGGCAAAGAGCGCCGTCAGTTTTTCATAGTGCTGCCTGGCCAATACTTCCGTCGGGGCCATCAGAGCGCCTTGGAAGCCGTTTTCCCAGGCTGTGATAAGGGCCAGCACCGCCAGTACGGTCTTGCCGGAACCGACATCGCCCTGTATCAGGCGGTTCGTTTCATGCGTACCGGCCAGATCCGCTGCGATCTCTTGCCAAACGCGCTGCTGCGCCCCGGTCAGTGCATAGGGAAGCGTCCGGATAAAGGCTTCCGCCTGCGTCTGGCGCGGCATGGGGCAGGCATTGCCCCGTGTATCGTTCAAAGCCCTGACGCGCCGCACACCGACCAGAAACTGCAGGAATTCTTCATAAACCAGGCGCCTTCTGGCGCGCCCCAGCTGTTCTTCGCTTTCCGGGAAATGGATCGCACGGACAGCCTCCGGAGCCGTCATGGCCCTTTCCTCTTCCGTCAGGCGGGCGGCAGCCAGCGGAGGCAGCTGCCCGGGCAGTCCGGGGACCGTATCGCATATTTCGAGTGCCGCGCGGACGGTCTTCCGGAACCGTCCCAGCGTCACTTCCCCCAGCGGCGCATACACCGGCAGGATCGTACCGGCCAGTTTTCCGTACTCCTCCGGCTCGAAAAGCATCGGCTGGGATAATATCCTCCCTCGCTTCCCTTCAAAGACCCTGCCGCGAAAAACCTTCTCACTCCCCTTGGGAAGGGAATTTTTCAGATAAGGCATCCGCAAATAAT
>JAZLHR010000048.1:0-11173 GCA_045616945.1 Lachnospiraceae bacterium
ATTGGATTTGTTTGTCATAGGATTGTACCTCCGTAAAAAGAAATATGGGATGATTTCCCAAGGTAAATCCTACGGCGAAAAGTTTCCCAGAGTAAGTCCAACTTTAATTCCTACTGTGGGATTTACTTTGGGAATTTACTCCATAAATTGAAAGCTATGCAGATTATATAATAAATGATTGACAAAAAAGAAACATTTAATATATACTGACAGAGGCGTCCGCCGGTCAGGCGGCGCGGACCGTTCGGGAGTGGGACTTTCGGGCGGCTGTTTGTATGAAAACAGGTGTTAATTTTTTAACAATGTCTCAGGAGGATATGACAAATGGATTTCAATTTGAGCCAGGAACATCTGATGGCGCGCGATCTGTTCAAGAGCTTTGCCCAGAACGAAGTAAAGCCTCTTGCACAGGAGGTTGACGAAGAGGAACGCTTCCCTCTCGAAACGATCGAGAAGATGGGCAAGCTGGGATTTATGGGCATCCCGGTTCCGAAGCAGTACGGCGGTCAGGGCTGTGATTATCTGACCTACGCGATGTGTGTGGAAGAGCTTTCCAAGGTCTGCGGCACTACCGGCGTTATCGTTTCCGCTCATACCTCCCTGTGTGAAGCTCCCATCCTGCATTTCGGTACCGAAGAGCAGAAGATGAAATATCTTCCCGACCTTGCCTCCGGCAAGAAGGTCGGTGCTTTCGGTCTGACCGAACCGGGTGCCGGCACCGACGCTTCCGGTCAGCAGACCAAGGCGGTTCTGGACGGCGACCACTACGTTCTGAACGGCTCCAAGATCTTTATCACCAACGGCTACTATGCCGATACCTATGTGATCTTCGCCATGACCGATAAGTCCAAGGGCAATAAGGGCATTTCCGCCTTTATCGTTGAAAAGGGCTTCCCCGGATTCACCTTCGGCACCAAGGAAAAGAAGATGGGTATCCGCGGTTCCGCTACCTATGAACTCGTATTCACCGACTGCATCGTTCCCAAGGAGAACCTGCTCGGCAAGGAAGGCGACGGCTTCAAGATCGCTATGACCACGCTGGACGGCGGCCGTATCGGTATCGCTGCTCAGGCTCTGGGTCTTGCCGCTGGCGCCCTGGAGACCACCATTGAGTATGTTAAGACGAGAAAGCAGTTCGGCAGAGCCATCGGCACCTTCCAGAACACGCAGTTCCAGCTTGCCGATATGGCTACTAAGACCGAAGCTGCCCGTCAGCTGGTTTACAAGGCTGCCCTGGCTCACGATGCCAAGGACGAGCGCGGCAATGCAAAGCGCTACTCCGTAGAAGCTGCTATGGCGAAGCTGTATGCTGCCGAGACCGCTATGGAAGTGACCACCAAGGCTGTTCAGCTGCACGGCGGTTACGGCTACATCCGCGAGTACGATGTAGAGCGCATGATGCGCGATGCCAAGATCACCGAGATCTACGAAGGCACTTCCGAAGTACAGCGCATGGTTATTTCCAGCAATCTGCTTAAATAATAAATTAACCACAAGGAGATAAATACCGTGAAGATTGTAGTTTGCATTAAACAGGTTCCCGATACAGCAGGCGGTGTAAAATTCAATCCCGATGGCACTCTGGACAGAGCTTCCATGCTTGCTATCATGAACCCCGATGACAAGGCCGGCCTGGAGGCTGCTCTTCGTCTGAAGGATCAGTACGGCGCAGAGGTCACGGTCGTGACCATGGGCCTTCCCAAGGCAGATGCGATCCTCCGCGAAGCCATGGCTATGGGCGCTGACAATGCTGTCCTGGTGACTGACCGCGTACTCGGCGGCGCTGATACCTGGGCTACTTCCCAGACGCTGGCCGGCGCTCTCCGTGCGATGGATTACGACCTGGTCATCACCGGCCGTCAGGCTATCGACGGTGATACCGCACAGGTCGGCCCTCAGATGTCCGTTCATCTGGGACTGCCCATCATCAGCTATACGCAGAAGCTGAGAGTCGAAGGCGACTATGTGATCGCCGAGCGTCTGTACGATGACGGTTATCATGAGATCAAGGCTAAGATGCCCTGCCTGCTGACCGCTCTTTCCGAACTGAACGCACCCCGCTACATGACCGTCGGCGGTATCTTCGATGCCTTCCAGAAGGAAGTTACCGTTTGGGGCCGCAAGGATCTGAAGGATGTAGACGATTCCAACCTGGGTAAGGTCGGTTCTCCTACGCAGATCGCCAAGGCTTCCGATAAGGTACGCAAGGGCGCAGGGACCCAGATCGTTCCCGAAGACGCTACTGCTGCCGCCGAATACATTGTCGGCAAGTTAAAAGAGAAGTTTATTATCTGAGCCTGAGAGGATGGAGAATACTATGATGACCCGTGAAGAACTGAATGCATACAAGGGCGTATTTGTCTTCGCCCAGCAGGTTGACAATAAAGTAAGCAATATCGCTCTGGAACTGATCGGCAAGGGCAAGGCTCTGGCACAGGATCTGGGAACCGAAGTCGTAGCTATGCTGCTTGGTTCCGATGTTAAGGGCGAAGCCAAGAAGCTCGCCGAGTACGGCGCCGACAAGGTGATCGTTGTTGAGAACGAATACCTGAAGGATTATATGACCGAACCGTACACCCAGGCGATCGCCGCTATCATCCGTGAGTTCAAGCCCGAGATCGTGCTGTTCGGCGCTACCGCTATCGGCCGTGACCTGGCTCCCTGCGTTGCCGCTACCGTACATACCGGCCTGACCGCAGACTGCACGCAGCTGGATATCGGTGACTTCCCCATGAACCCGATCCCCGGCAAGGAACAGCTGCACAATCAGCTGCTCATGACCCGTCCCGCTTTCGGCGGCAACACCATCGCTACCATCGCTATCCCCGATTTCCGTCCGCAGATGGCTACCGTACGTCCCGGTGTTATGCAGAAGGCTCCCCGCGACAAGAGCAAGGAAGCTGTTATCGTTGAGTTCGACGCCAAGCTTCAGAAGAACAGCAAGTATGTTGAGATCCTGAAGGTCGTCAAGAAGGTTTCCGAGTTCGTGGATATCCAGGACGCCAAGATCCTGGTAGCCGGCGGCCGCGGTATGGGCTGCAAGGAAAACTACGAGAAGTATCTGCGTCCGCTGGCAGATCTGCTGGGCGGCCAGGTAGCTTCCTCCCGTGCCGGTGTTGACCAGTTCGGCATCGCCAAGGAACTTCAGGTAGGCCAGACCGGTAAGACCGTTCGTCCTAAGCTGTACATCGCCTGCGGTATCAGCGGCGCTATCCAGCATCTGGCCGGCATGGAAGAGTCCGACATCATCGTTGCCATCAACAAGGATGCCACCGCTCCCATCTTTGACGTAGCCGATTACGGTATCGTCGGTGACCTGTTCCAGATCCTGCCTCTGGTGACCAAGATGGTTCAGCAGGAACTAGCCAAGAAGGCCGAGGCCTGATAGGCCGTTCCGAAAGGAATCGGACATTTAAATATTTCCGGCGTGCGCGGAGAAGCAGCTTGCGGTCCGTACACGCCGGTTTTTTATGCCCGAAACGGCGGGAAATGCTTCTTTCTCCCCCGAAAATGAGCTTTCGGGGAGATTGCCGTTGGCTTTTTGCCGGTTTTGGTATATACTGCAGGTTATGGAGAATCGTTCCGGGCGGAGACCCGGAAAAAAAGTATTATCGGAGGAACAGACCATGAAGAGAGCGGTTGTCATCGGAGCGGGACCTGCGGGCCTGACGGCTGCCTATGAACTGCTGCGTGACGGCACCGGGACGGAAGTCGTGATCCTGGAGGAAAGCGGCTGCATCGGCGGCATTTCCAAAACGGTCGTGCATGACGGCAACCGTATGGATATGGGCGGACATCGCTTCTTTTCCAAGGATCCCCGCGTCAACCGTCTGTGGGAGGAATGGATGCCCATGCAGTCGGCGCCCGCGAAGGACGATATCCTGCTGCAGCGTGAAGCGCATGTGGAAGCGTCCGGCGCGGATCCGGAAAAAGAAGACCGTGTGATGCTTTACCGCCACCGGGTCTCCCGTATTTTCTTCAACGATAAGTTCTACGATTATCCGATCTCGCTGAAGGCGGAAACGATCAAAAACATGGGTTTCTGGACTACGATGCAGGTCGGCTTCAGTTATCTGGGCGCGGTGCTCCGTAAGCTGCCGGAGGATAATCTGGAAAATTATTACATCAATCGTTTCGGCAAAAAGCTCTATTCGATGTTTTTCGAGTATTATACCGAAAATCTGTGGGGCAGGCATCCCCGAGAGATCGATGCTTCCTGGGGCGCGCAGCGTGTGAAAGGGCTTTCGGTCATTGCGATCCTGAAGGATATCGGCGGCAAGCTGCTTCATAAGAAGAACCGCAAGGTGGAGACCTCTCTGATCGAGGAATTCAAATATCCGAAGCTCGGCCCGGGGCAGCTGTGGGAAATGGCGGCGGAGAAGGTCCGGGAAATGGGCGGCAGCCTGATCCTGCACGCGCGGGTATGCGGTCTGGAAACGAAAGACGGGAACGTGACTTCCGTGATATACGAAAAGGACGGGAAACAGGAAAAGCTGGATGCCGATTATGTCATTTCGTCGATGCCCCTGAAGGATCTTGTGGCCGGCATGCCGAATGTCCCCGAAGAGATCTCCGCGATCGCGGCCGGTCTGCCTTACCGCGATTATCTGACATTGGGCGTGCTGGTCCCGAGGCTTGCGCTGCAGAATAAGACCAAAATGAAGACGGTCGGCAATATCGTCCCGGACTGCTGGATCTACGTGCAGGACCGCCGCGTGAAGCTCGGCAGAGTGCAGATCTACAACAACTGGTCGCCGTATCTGGTGAAGGATGTGGAAAATACCGTCTGGGTCGGCCTGGAATATTTCGCGCAGGAGGGAGATGCGCTCTGGACGATGTCTCCGGAGGAATTCACCCGCCTCGGTATCGAAGAAATGGTGAAGGTCGGGCTGATTACCGACCCGGCTTCCGTACTGGATACGCACATCGAAAAAGTAAAGAAAGCCTACCCGGCGTATTTTGATACCTACAGCGAGATCGACAAGCTGCGGGATTACTTGGATTCTTTCGCAAATCTGTACTGCGTGGGCCGCAACGGCCAGCACCGCTACAACAATATGGACCATTCCATGGCGACCTCCATGGAGGCGGTGAAGTGCATCCTTTCCGGAAATACGGATAAGAGCGAAATCTGGAATGTCAATACGGAGAAGGAATATCATGAAGAAAAGCAGGAAGAACATGCCTGAGGCATCTGACGGCAGCGCCTCCGTTTTCCGGCGCTGTGTCTGCCTGCTGCTTCTGCTGCTGGGACTGGGGCTGCGTCTGGTGTATGCATGGGAGGTCCCTTACAATATCTCCCCGCATGATCTGGGGGCTGCTGCCGCACCCGGCGAGGAGATGCCCGGACATTTGGGATATATCCAGTATCTGTACAGGAACCGCAGGCTGCCGGATACCTACACGTATCAATACTACCACCCGCCGCTTTTTCATTTGGTCGGCACGGCGGTATACGGGGCCTTTTCGGAAAATGATACGAATCCGGTGAGAGCCTTTGAAGCCCTGCAGATGGTCAATATGCTTCTGACTTTCCTGATGACGCTGTACTGGTACAAGATCGCGGTACGCTTTCTGCGGAAGGATTGGGCGATTACGGTCGTGACGGCATTTTTCGCCTTTTCACCGACCTTGTACTGGCTGGGCGCGCAGATCAACAACGACTGCCTGATGACGCTGCTGATGTCCATGGCTGCCTACTATACGATGCTTTGGGCGGAAAAGCAGACCGCCGGGCGCATCACCGCGATCGCATTGTGTCTGGGCCTGGGCGCTTTAACGAAAACCTCTGCGCTGCTTCTGGCACCGGCCATCGGGATGGTTTTCCTGATCCGCCTGTCCGAAAACAGGAAGCGGTTCCGGAAATATCTGGGACAGTTTGTCCTGTTCGGCGTCATTTGCATCCCGCTGGGGCTCGGCTGGTCCGTGCTGCAGAAGTACCGCCTGGATATGCCCTTCGGGTATATTTTCCGGCTCAGCGAGAATTCCGGACAGTATGTGGGGAATATCAGCGCCTGGAAAAGGCTCCTTTGGCCTTCCCGGACGCAGCTGCTTTCGATATATGTCGATTTCGGGGCACCGGAGAAATTTGCCAATATCTGGGGGCAGACGCTTCTGACGAAATGCTTTGACGAAGGTATATTGAAGGTCAGCTCGGCGGCGGGGCAGATGCTCTGCCTGGGGATGATGTGGCTGCAGGGGCTGGCCGCCTGTCTGCATGCCGGCGCATCCGTATTGTATGTTTCCCGCAAAGGAAAGCCGGGGAGCGGCCTGTATCGCTGCTTTTTGGGGCTGGCAGCTGCCGTCCCGCTGGTCTCTTATGTGACATTTGCTTTTGATTTTCCGCAGCTTTGCACGATGAATTACCGGTATATCGTGATCGTGCAGCTGTTTGCGGCCGCTGCGGGCGGCGCATTGGCGGAAAAGGAAAAGACGCCGGGCTGGTTCCGGTATCTTTGGGCAGTCTGCCTGTGCCTGTCCGCCGGGCTGAGTGCGCTGGTTTACGGTTTGTACGCAATATAAGGATATACAGGAGGAGAGTAAAATGAGCAATGAAACAAAGCCGGCAGCCGCCGAAAAACCGGAGCAGCTGCTGATGCATTGGTTCCCCGGAACGGAGATCCCGCATTATGAAATGCCGGAAGGCTGTTCCATTTCGACCTTTCAGGGGCTGGAAGATATTTACCCCTGGGAGATCTGCAGCGGCAAGACCCTGATGCCCCGCTTCGGCAAGGACGAGGTGGCTCTGCTGGACCACAGCGTCAATCTGTACGAGGATATCCTGTTTTTGGACGAAAATGGGAAGCACGTAGGGACAGTGACCGCTTTCAAGGTCAAGAAAACCGGCCACGGCCATATCCATCAGGTCGGGCTCGATCCGGAATGCCGCGGACGGGGACTTTCCAAATATATGATGGAGGCCGCCATGCACCATATTGCCGCGATGGATATCCCCTTCGCGGAATTGACGACGGATGATTTCCGGTTGGGAGCCGTTAAGCTCTATTTGAATTTCGGCTGGGTGCCGATCATGTACGGCAAGCCCGATAAGCGCGAACGCTGGGGTAAGCTGCTGACTGCTCTGGGGTACTCTTCCTGCCCTGCCTACGACAAAGAGGGGAACCGTCTGGAGGATATCCTGCCGGTATAAGGCGGAGAAGCATACAAAAAAGGCGTCCTGTATGCCCGGTGTTCTTAAGGACAGTAGTTCAAGAGTACGGGCATTGGCGAGGCAAAGAGATACCGAGATTAGCAGAAATGCTTTTCTCGGTATCTCTTTTTGCATTTTCTAATCCGCACATTCGATTTATCTGCTTGTTTCCCCTACAATAAAGGGGAAATCAAACAAGGAGGGTCGAAAGACTATGAAAACTAAGCGGAAATACTTCTATCTGGACGACTTTGAACACAGGCTGCTGGTCGGGTGCCTTATGACTGCTCGGAACGAGTTTATTCACGAGGATAAGCCGATAGAGGATGTCAATGAGCTGATACTGAAAATCATTGATGCCCCTTCAAAGAAACAGCGTGTCGTAAAGGAGGACGCATAATGGAAAAGTACACAACAGATGAGCGTACCGGGCTGAAATACGAGCTTGTCGGAGATTACTACCTCGTCGCCGGTGATGACGAGTCGGAGGAGCGCCCCATCGGGATATGGGGACAGAGACACCTACGGTATCTGAAACAGCACAGCAAAACCGTTTACGCTGAACTGCTGACAAGTGGCAAGTTGAACAGCTACCTCGCCGACCTGAATGAACAGGCAGATGATATGTTCTTTCGGCTCGTAAAAGACCTTGCCAAAAAGGACGGTATCACGGAAACACTCAAAGCTGAAAACCAGATGCTTTGGGTACAGCGGATGAACGCAATACGCGAAACAGCAACGGAAATCGTCAATAACAATCTTATCTACACATAAGGAAAGCGGCAGGATTTTGAAGTCCTGCCGCTTGTTGCTTGTTGCATTTTGCGTTTTAGTTTTGTTTTTTCTTTCTGCCGTTCATTGCGATTCCTGCAAGCACCATACCGCTTCCGGAGAGAAGCAACAACCACACATAGATTATCGAGTTGTCGCCGGTCTGCGGAAGATTGGGATCAATCGGTGCTGTCGATACCCATTTGGCATAGAGCGTAATATCGGCGGTAATTGCCGTATCAAAATCAAATGCCGTCTGGAATTTCGCATCTGTGTACCAGCCCTTAAATGCCCAATTATTTTCGGTAGGATCAGCGGGTCTTGTGGCTTTTGCACCGTCCTCAACTGTCTGTGCCGCGATCTGCGTACCGTGTCCGCTCATGAAGAAGCTGACGGTGTACGTTTTCGGTTCGGGCTCGATTGGCTGTGTCGGATCGGTAGGATCGGTCGGTTCCGTAGGATCGGTGGGATCGGTAGGATCGGTAGGTTCGGTGGGTTCCTCCGTCCACTTGGCATACAGAGTAAGGTTTGCCGTTACGGGCGTATTGAAGTCATATTTCTGCGTTTCCGTGCAGGCGCTGTCCTTATACCAGCCGCCAAACGTCCATCCGCTTGCGGTAGGTGCTGTCGGTTCCGCTGCCTTATTGCCGGATAAAACCGTTTGTGAGGCGGGAGCCGTGCCGTGTCCGTTTGCGTTAAATGTCACGGTGTAGGTATCCGTTCCACCGCCACCGAGGAATTTGAAGCTGACGGACAGCGTGGCGTTGCCTGCAAGGGCGGGAGCCGTATAGGTGCTGCCGGAAAGCTCACCCGTCACATCGGTACCGTTATAGATCACCTTGTCCACCTTATACAGCGTGTTCGGCGTAAAGGTGTAAGTCAGTGCCGTGCCAACTGCCGCCGTGAAGCTCGCGTCACCGGTGTAATCCGTGCTGTTCACCGTCACCTTGCCATGGTCGCCCACCTGTAAGGTAACAGTACAGGGGATGGTAGTTGTCAGCGTGGTACTGCCGCCGTCTGCCGCGAAAGCCGTAACGCTCATGGCGGAGAGCAGGAACAATACTGCAAGTAAAGCAGAAAGGAGTTTGTTTGTTTTTCTCATCAAACCATCCTTTCTCGGTTATTTTACCTTTCTGATAGCGTCCGCAAATTTGATGATATGCGGTGGGAACTTATCCGGGTCTTCGCCCTCAAGAATCAAGCCGACGGTAGAACCGATGGTGCAGGACGGTCTGACATAAGGCCAAAGCGGTACAGGAATTTTCGGTAAAACTTCCGGGTTAGTTACTTTACCGTAAGCGTCCATGTGCTTTGCGGAAACCTCGTTTTTGACCAACTTCTGGAAATCCTTCGGGAACTCGCCGAACTCATAACCGGGGAACGCAATGCCTGCTTTTTTGAGAGCGGGGAGCGTGACAAGCGGATAATCTTCCAGCTTTGCACCCTCCGGGATTTGCAGGTCTTTGGTGAGCTTTCCGGCTTTGTAAAGTCTGCGGATGTACGGCCAAACCCATTCCGGGAAGTTGTCGAGGTCTTCCGGGCCGATTACTCTGCCGTACTGACCGACAAACTTTGCTTTGAACTGAGAAACTCGAATCAGTTCCTTTGTTCTTTTATACGGAGTGTTAGACATAATTCAAACCTCTTGTTGCTATCTTGATATGACAATTATTTGAGATGATAGTTAGTTGTCCAAGTGATGGTTGCAGAATAATCGCCGGGAACAGCGGCAGTCCAATCGCTTTCAGCAACACTTGCGAAATACTCGTAATTATTTTTATAAATCGAATCATTATAGAAATAAGGAACTACCATTGAGGCGTCTTGCCCCCCATTAATAAGAATTAACAAGGGAATGCTGTTGCTGCCATCTGAAAAATTGGTCCAGTTGCATGCTATACTGACAGACTCGATTGTATCATCAACATCAGACACTGTAGGTTTGCCAATACTGGTTTTTGTTGCACCATACTCAATCGTCATATCAGCAGGAATGTGTAAAGTGTACAAGGTTTTTTCCGGGACCGTTGTAGTTAGTTCGGTGGATCCACCGGGACCTTCTGCGGCAAACGCCGTGACGCTCATGCAGGCTACCATAGCCAGCGCAAGGATAAGAGATAAGAATTTCTTCATTGTGGTATTCTCCTTTTCTTTATTTGACGATGATCGTCAGTTTTGTTTCCGCTCCGTTAAGAGCTTTTTGCTCTGCTTCGTCGGCAAAGCATTGGTACTTGAGCATGGCGTTCTCATATTCGCCCTTTTTCAAAGGCTCATTCAGAACGACCTTTTCGGATTCCTCGCCGGGTGCAATCAAATCGGACATCCATAGGACTGTTCCGTCTTCCAGTACCAGCGAGACCTTGAACCAGCAGAAATTCTGCGGCGGATTCGGCACCGTCATATTCTGCTCCGTCTGTCCTGCTTTGAAATGCAGTTCACCGAAGCCGGGAATGTCGATGCTGTCCGTCAGTTTTTCTACGGGTTCCGTTTGTTCGGGCTGCGGATTGTCAGGAGGTTTATTGACACCGCCTTTTATCAGCAGCCATGCAATCACCCCAAGGGCGATCACGAGAAGGACGGCGAGAATGACAGTCGCGGGAGAAATCCCGCTCCGTTTTACCCGCCTGCGCGAAGATTGATGATGACCTCTAATTGGCAATTACCTCCTTTCGCAGATGGCAAAGCGGTGCTCCGCGAATCTTCGGATAGATTATCCGCTTCACATAACCACCACCTTATCTAAGAAAATTCTGCAACGTAATTCTCATTATGTTGCTTTTCCTGGCGGTCAGACAATTAAACAGTGCCGCTGACAGATAAAAATGGGCGCAGAAAAAGAAACCTTTACTGATTTTTGAAAAAAGAATCGGGAAAGGTTTTGTTGTGCTGCTTAAATTGAGGCAAATCTTTGAAATCGTAAATTCCCAAAGTAAATCCCACCGTAGATAAACGATAGAAATTACTGTGGGAAATCGATGAATTTAGTGTGGGAATAAGGGAGAAATCAGGGAAACAAACGGAAAAACAAAGGATTTTTTGCATGTGAAATAAACCGGAAACAAGGAATTCCCGGAGTAAACTCAGCTTCAGATGGATTTAGAATGGGAAATTAAACCGTTGTTAAAGCCCGAACTTCTTTAAAAGAAGAGGAGACTGAATGACATCTTCCGGAGCTATTCTGCTGATGCCAAGGACACAGGCGAGTTTCTCCGATAACGAAAACGTAAACATGTCATAGGCGGATCTCCCGTG
>JAZLHR010000049.1:0-23870 GCA_045616945.1 Lachnospiraceae bacterium
AGGCTTATTTCACATGCAAAAAATCCTTTGATTTTCCCGATTTTCTCCTGTTTTTTCTCCTTTTCCCACACTAAATTCATCGATTTCCCATACTAAATCCAAGCGTTTATCTACTGTGGGATTTACTTTGGGAATTTACGCCGCCGCCGGCCCTTCTGCGGCGTTCTGCGCACAGATTATGGTTTCCAGATGCGCCCGAAACTGGTATAATAGGGGAAAATGTCGGCCGGCCGCTTTCAGGCATACTTTGCGGCAGTGCCTGCTTCTTGTTCGGAGGAAAAATGATGAAACTCCCGAATTACCGCGAAGATCAAAATGTGCCCCACGTCCGCACACTGCGCAAAAGGTCATATTATATTCCCGCTTCCGAGGCGGCGCTTTCCACAGGAGAACGCGAAAGCTCCGACCGCTTCCTGCTTCTTTCCGGAGATTGGGCCTTCGGTTATTACGCGCAGGAGCGCTTTCTTCCGGACGGCTGCCTGGCCCCCGATTTCGATACGGCTGCGCTGGACCGCATCCCCGTGCCCTCCTGCTGGCAGATGCACGGATACGGGCGCAACAACTATCTGAATAAAGCCTTCAAGATTCCCTACGATCCGCCTTACGTACCGGCGGAGAACCCCTGCGGCCTGTATATCCGGGATTTTGATCTGCCCGAAACCGATCTGTGCAGGCATCTGGTCTTTGAAGGGGTGGATTCCTGTTTCTGTGTATATGTCAACGGAATTTTTGCCGGCTACAGCCAGACCTCTCACAATATGTCCGAATTCGACATCACGGAGCTCACGCACGCGGGCCGGAACCGTATCGCGGCGGTCGTATATCAATTCTGCGACGGTACCTATCTGGAAGCCCAGGACAAGCTGCGCATGAGCGGTATCTTCCGGGATGTCTATATCCTGTTCCGCCCGCAGAAGAGGCTGGAGGATTTCTTTATCCGTGAAAGCTTTGCCGCGGATTATGCCGCCGCGGATATTTCCGCAGAGCTGGAAATGAATGCGGAACTTCCGGTGGATGTATATCTCGAAAGCCCGGAAGGGGAACGTTTTGCGGCGGAAATGACCGAAAATATTCCGCAATCCGAACAGGATTCCTTCCGCTGCACGGCCCGGATCCATGTGCCGCAGCCGCATCTCTGGAATGCGGAGATCCCGTATCTGTACCGCATCGTTTTCCGCACGGAGGAAGAAACCATCGTCCGGCCGCTGGGCCTGCGCGAGGTCACCGTTGACGGCCGGGTGCTGAAGATCAACGGGCAGAACATCAAATTCAAGGGGACCAACCGCCATGATTCGGATCCCTTTGCGGGCTATGCGGTACAGAAGGAACAGATGCTGCGCGACCTCACCATGATGAAGGCGCACAATTTCAACGCGGTCCGCACCAGCCATTATCCGAATTCACCGCTCTTTTACGAGCTGACCGACCGCCTCGGCCTATATGTGATGGACGAGAGCGACGTAGAGATCCACGGGGTGCAGGATCTGTATTACGGCAGCCATGAACCCGATAAAGAAGTCACCTTCAACCTGCTGGCCAATGACCCGGATTGGTACCTGCCCATCTTCGACCGCATCGAATCCTGTCTGGAGCGCGATAAAAATGTGACCTCCGTCGTCATGTGGTCATTGGGCAACGAAGCCGGCTACGGCTGCAATTTCGAGCAGGCCGGCCGCTGGGTCCGCCGCCGGGATCCTTCCCGCCCGCTGCAGTACGAGGGAGCCTCCCGTCCGGAGCTGTTCGGGATCCGCGATTTCGACGAAAGCGAATTCGAAGGCAAGCCTCTGTTTCGTTGGAACAGCTTCGACCATACGCAGCAGCCGTGGGACTTTTCCATGATGAATGTATATTCCCGCATGTATCCGACCCTTGCGCATGTGGAAGAATACGCGCAGACCGGCAGCAAGCCGATGGTCATGTGCGAATATATCCACTCCATGGGCAACGGGCCGGGAGACGCGGAGGATTATTGGCAGCTGATCTACCGGTATGACTCACTTTGCGGCGGCTTCGTGTGGGAATGGTGCGATCACAGCGTATATGAAGGCAAAAGCGCGGACGGAAAAGACAAATTTTACTACGGCGGCGACTGGGGCGATATTTACAACAGCAAGACTTTCTGCATGGACGGCCTGGTATATCCCGACCGGCGCCCTTACCCCGGACTTCTGGAAGTGAAAAACGTCATGCGTCCGGTGCGTCTGGCCGGCCGCGACGGCAATCGGTTCACGTTCCGGAACACCTATGATTTTGCGGATCTGCGGGATCATATCCGGATCACATATGAGATCAAGCAGGACGGCCGCACGGCGGCTTCGGGAGCATTTGCGGATCTTTCGTGCCCGCCGCACGGCGATATCACTTTGGAAATACCGGTGCCGCTGCCTGCAGGCCCCCGCTGCTCGGTCATCTTCCGCTACCTGAATACGGACACGTCCTGTTCCGTACCGGCAGATGCGGAGCTCGGCTTTGACCAATTCATCCTGCCCGCACCGCCGGCGGCCCCGGCTGCCGCATTTTCCGGCTGCGTGCCCCGCGTGACGGACGGCGAATACGAGATCATCGCGGAAGGGCCCGATTTCCGTTATATATTCGATAAAGAGACCGCAGCCTTCACGGAGCTGACCGGCCGCGGGAGATCCTATCTGGAACGCCCGTCCGAGACAAATATCTGGCGCGCCCCCACCGACAACGACCGAAAGATCGTCAAGAACTGGAAAAAAGCCCGGTATAACGATCCCCGGCTGCGCGTCAAAGAGATCTGCGTCAGAGAAGAAAACGGGGCCTGTGTGATCGAGACGAAGTACACTATCGGCGCGGAAGGGCGCCAGATCTTCTGCCTTGCTTCGGCCCGTTATATAATCACCGGCAGCGGCGAGATCCGTGTGGATCTGTCCGGAGAACGGCTGTCACTGTTCCCGGCCCTGCCCCGCTTCGGACTGCGCTTCTTCCTGCCGAAGGATCTGGAGCAGGTCGAATATTACGGCTACGGACCGTACGAAAGCTATGTGGATAAGCGGCGCGCTTCGCGGCTGGACCGCTTCAAGGCTTCGGTCCGCGAATTGCACGAAGACTATACCAAGCCGCAGGAAAACGGCTCTCACTACGGCTGCGAGGAATTGATCCTTACCGACAGCAGGGGCCGCGGACTGCAGATCACCGGCAGCGGTTTTTCTTTCAACGTTTCTCACTATACGCAGGAAGAACTCACTGCCAAGAATCACAATTACGAACTGGAAGAATCGCCCTATACGGTCCTCTGCCTGGATGACCGGCAGACGGGCATCGGCTCCGCCTCCTGCGGACCGGCGCTTCCGGAGCAATACAGTCTGCCGGAAAAAATGCACCTCTGCTGCTCCATCCGTTTCCTTTAACCCCCTTATGAAAGGAGTGATACGCTCATGTATGATGTAGCCTGTATAGCCTGCCCGGATTATGAAGCCGGCCGTGTACGCGCTGCTCTGCTGCAGGCGATCGGCGAAACCGGCACGCGGGAGCTGTTTGCCCCCGGCCGGACCGTCGTCATCAAGGCCAATCTGGTCAGCGCCAAAAAGCCGGAAACGGCGACCACCACGCACCCGGTGCTTCTGGCCGAGCTGACCCGTCTGCTGAAGGAATTCGGCTGCGAGGTCGTTGTCGGCGACAGCCCGGGCGGCCTTTATACCGCGGCGCACCTGAATCAGGTATATAAAGAGACCGGCCTGAACTGCATCACGGACTGCGGCGGCGAACTGAACCGGGATTTTTCCCATAAGACCGCGCATTTTGAAGAAGCCAAAGTATGCAGGGATTTTGAATATACCTCTTATCTGGACCGTGCGGATGTCCTGATCAATTTCTGCAAGCTGAAGACCCACGGGATGATGGGGATGTCCTGCGCCGTCAAAAATCTGTTCGGGACCATTCCCGGCGTCTTCAAGCCGGAATATCACTACCGGTTCCCGCGCTATGAAGATTTTGCCGATATGCTGGTAGATCTGAATTGCTACTTCAAGCCGGCACTCGTCCTGTGCGATGCCATAGAAGGCATGGAGGGCAACGGGCCCACCTGCGGCACGCCGCGGCATATCGGCGCGCTGCTCGCCTCGACCAGTCCCTATGCGCTGGATGTCGTCGCCGCGGAGGTGATCGGGCTGGAACCGTCGGATATCCCCACGGTAGAAGCGGCCGCGAAACGCGGATTGGGCGTCAGAAAAGCCTCGGAACTTTCCGTTTCCGGTGATCCGGAAGCGCTGAAGGTCCCGGATTACAACAATATCGTAACCCGCCGCAGCCTTTCGTTCGGTGTGTCCGGCGATTCCGCTTCCCTGTTCGGACGTTTTGCCGCAGCCTGTCTGGAATCCAAGCCGAAGGTCCGTGCGAGCATGTGCATTGCCTGCGGCAAATGTGCGCAGACCTGTCCCGCCAAAGCGATCGAGATCAAAAAGGGACGTCCCGTATTCGACCGCAGCAAATGCATCCGCTGTTTCTGCTGCCAGGAATTCTGTCCCAAGGGGGCGCTGTATGTCGCCAGACCGCTGGCCGCCAGGATCGTCAATCATAAATAAAGGGCCTCTGCGGTCCGCATCTTCCCGCGGCTGCCGCTTCGGCGGGGCCTGATCCACTTTTCTGAGGGATGTGCGGGTGAAGCAAATGAAAAAGCGATCGGGCAGGAAGAGGAATTCTCTTCCTGCCCGATCGCTTTTCGGTTATGTATCCGCCTTGATATGCCGGGCGTTTTACTCTTCCCGGATCAGATAATACTGGCAGGCGCAGTGCGGTCCCAGATGGAACTTCAGCACACCGTTTTCCCAGGTGGATTCAACTTCGCCGCTGTAGAAGCCGTCGGAATCCACGGCCATGACGACCATGTTTTCCTTGTCCGTCTTCAGCTCGATCTCCGCGTCGATGACTTCCATCTGAATAGGCAGCTTGCCGATATCCAGCAATTTCTCTCCGTCGAACCAGGCATCCGTGTTGCAGGCACGGCCGACCGTGGTCAGAAGGATGTTGTCGGAGGTCTCGATCGGCTCATCCGTCAGAGAGCTCATGGCAATGACCGCGAAATCGGTATTGCAGCGGACCGTCAGACCGTTCAGCTTGATGGTAGGGTCATAATTTCTGGCACGGACATTATTGATGCCCAGGAAACCGTAAACAGCCTTGGTACGGGGGCTGTCCACCGCGCCTCTCTTCTTCTTGCGGTTCCTCCACAGCTCACCGGTATCGGATACGATGATATCCGAAGGCATTTCGGCATATTTCTGGTCGGCGGGAAGGATCTCGTCCACCTTGGAGGTATCGCTGTCTTCCAGCAGCATCTTGACACGGTGCATCTCCATGGCGGTCCCGGTCAGTTCCTTCTGAACCTTGCCGATTTTATCCATATTGAACTTGGCGCCGATGGTCTTCCTGCCTTCGCTGACATCACCGCGGCGCATCATCAAAGCCCCGTGGTAGAACAGGCCGAACTTTGCCGGATCGTTCCAGACCGTGAAGATACCCTCGCGGTAGGGCACGCCGCCCAGCGTATCGGTGGCAGCTTCCTTGCCCAGCAGATCCGTATCGCGGTGGTTGGGCGCATAGCCGTAGGTATGGATGCTCATGGCGCTCCAGCCCTGGAAAGCCGCTACGGCCGGGAACCAGATCGGTCCCTCCGCACGGTAGGAATTGGACCAGGGCATATCCCACTCGGTCATGATCATCGGCTGACCGGCGAGCCCCAGCGAAGCGGAGGAAGCCAGCGGAGAAGCAGCCTGCGTCGTCAAAGTGGCATTGCCGGTGGCCTTTTCATGCTCGCCCCAGCCCCAGTCGTAGAAATAGGTATGTCCGTCCTGGAAATCCATCGTGCGCTGAGCAACGCTGGTCGCACAGCTGTGTGCCCAGTTCGTTCCGCAGATCGGGACCTTGACGCCGATCTCACGCAGGTGCGCATACATACCCTCGCAGAAGGTCTTCATCAGATGGATACGGAATTCCGTCTGCACACTGTCCTTCTCGTCGTACAGCTTGCACTGGGAAATATCATAATCGGTGATGCCCTTTTCCTTCAGCCAGGCGGCGAAGAATTCCAAAAACTCATTATCGTAATACTCCACGCGGTTGAAGCCCATGCTGTTGAAGGGGCTCTTGAACAGATCGTTTTCGTTGATAATATCAACAAAAGCGAACACCGGATCGTCCTTGTAGCAAAGACCGGTATAGGGATTGTAGTGATTCCAGAATTTTACGGCAAATTCCTTCTGCAGGTCGATCATCAGCGGATCGAACAGGGCATAGCCCTTGGGATTCAGCGTCAGCTGCTTGGCGCATTTCACACCGTCGCCCGACTTGAATTTACGGTAGGTCGTCACATCCGTGCCGATATAAATGCCGCGTTCCTTCAGGCACTTGATCCAATAGTCCATCTTCTCCATGGAGATCTCGTCCAGATTGCGGGTGGTCGCCACTCTCTGACCGGCACTGTGGCGGTACAGATTCGGAGTCGCCCATTCGGAATCGAGCTGATGGAAGCGGACATAGTTCACGCCGGACTGCATCAGACGGTCGGCGCACTTTTCGGCATAATCATGATCCGGGAAGTTGGATGCACCGTTCATGATAACGCCCCAGAAGGTCGCTCTGGTGCCGTCCTCAAAAGCAAAATGCTCGCCCTGCACTTTGCAGAAGCCATGCTTGCCTGCCGGCATCTCATCCTTGAAGACAAAGGAAATATCTACCGGCATGCGGTCGTAATGCGGATATACGGGAATATAATTTGACATAAAATGACCTCCTGTATGAATTATGAAAACGTTGTAATTATACTTCTTCCCCACGCGGTCTGTCAAGCGTGAAAGCCCTTTTTACGTGCCGCGGACCGTGAACATCTCAGCGGCGGCGCCTGTCGAGCAGAATGATCTTCTTCATGGCCTCCACACTGACGCGGACCGCCTGCGAGGTATCCGTCGTCATGGGCTGATCCAGCCCGGCGGCTTCCCGCTCCTGGTTCCAGATCACATGGAAGCAGGATGCGCAGCGCACTTTCCGCGCGGCAGCGACGACAAACAGTGCCGCGGATTCCATTTCCGAAGCCAGAACACCCAGGCGCTTCCAGGCCTCCCATTTCTGTTCCAGTTCATAGCTGACCGGCATGGAGGCGGGGCTGTGCTGCCCGTAAAACGAATCCTTGCACTGCACGACGCCGCAGTGGACGCGCGCTCCCGTTTCCCGGGCCGCATCGCGCAGTGCGATGGCCAGATTCATATCCGGCACCGCGGGGAATTCAAGCGGAGCATACTCCTGCGAGGTATGTTCATAGCGGATTGCACCGGTAGCCACTACGATATCGCCCGCCTGCACATCCGCCGCAATGCCGCCGCAGGTCCCGCAGCGCAGGAAGGTATCCGCGCCGATATGACACAGTTCCTCCATGGCGATGGCCGCCGAAGGACCGCCGATGCCCGTGGAGCAGACACTGACCTTTTCACCCAGCAGCGTGCCCGTGTAAATATTGAATTCCCGGTTCTGCCCGATATGGACCGGATCATCCAGCAGCGAAGCGATCGACTCGCAGCGTCCCGGATCCCCCGGCAGTATCACATATTTTCCGACATCTCCCCGGACACATTGAATATGAAATTCTTTTTCCAATGCCTGCATATGCCTCTCCTCCGGCCCCGTAAGGGCCGCTGATTTTTCCGAACTGTCCGATTCATCGTAGCACAGGCAAAAAGGTTTTTCAAGCCTTTTCATCCCTTTGCAATTCCCCGCCCTTATGGTATACTGATTTAAAATCCTGCTGATAAGCAAGGAGGAAAAGTATGTCAAGCCGATATATTTTTACCGTCTGGCCCGAGGGAAAACCGAAGGCACTGACGCTCAGCTATGACGACGGCAACCGGGCCGATGTCCGCCTGGCGGAAATGATGCGTCGCTACGGTCTGAAGGGCACTTTCAATCTGTGCCCCGGCCTCAATGACCTTCCCGATGAGATCCGGAATCCCGCAGGCAAATCCGGCTGGGATCTGATGCCTCTGAAGGAGGCCCTGAAGGTATATGGGGACGATATGGAGGTCGCCATCCACGGAGATTACCACGGCTGGTGGAATACCATGCCCACGAACGCGGTCATGGCGGATATTCTGGACTGCAAGGCCCGTCTGGAGGCGGAAACCGGCCGGGTCATCCGGGGCGCTGCATATCCCTACGGGGCCTATAACGATACCGTCAAGGACATCCTTCGCCTGGCCGGTGTCGTCTACTGCCGCACCATCAGCTGCAACGGTTCCTTCTCGTTCCCGCCGAAATCCAATCTGAAGCCGTTTGACCTGCTTGAGTTCGAAGCTACCACCCGCAATGTGAACGCGGATTTTCTGCCGCTGGCTCACCGCTTTGCCGAGGATGCCGATCCGTTCCCCCGCGAAGCCAAACAGCTCTTCTATCTGTGGGGACATTCCTTTGAGCTTGCAAAAGATGACGGCTGGGCACGCATGGAAGAATTCATGCAGACCGTCAGCGGCAAGGATTACATCTGGTACGCGACCAATATCGAAATCTTCGATTATTACAATGCCACCCTCCAGCTCGTATTCGACGCCCTGCAGACGCAGGTGACGAATCCGACGAGCACAGACATCTGGCTCCGTTTCAAGCAGGGAAGCTTCAACAGAATCATCCCGGTTCCCGCCGGTGCCACCGTTTCGCTGCCTCAAAACAAGGAGGAATTCGATGAATAAGCTGGATATCTTTCCTGCCTTCCCGGAGGGACGCATCAAGGCTTTTACGCTCAGCTATGACGACGGCAACGACTGCGACCGCCCTTTGGTGGAAATGATGCGCCGCTGCGGGGTCAAGGGGACCTTCAATATCAACAGTGAGCTCTGCCCGCCGGAAGAAAAGATAAATACGAAAAAGCGCTGGAGGCGCATGACCATGCAGGAATGTCTGGACCTGTACGGCGACGATATGGAGATCGCCGTACACGGTGCCACGCACGCCTGGTGGGCCCGCTGCTCTTCGGAATACGCCATGGCGGATATCCTGAACGACAAGCGCAATCTGGAGCGCGCCACCGGCCGGATCATCCGCGGCGCCGCCTTCCCCGAGGGGAATTTCAACAGCGAGACGGTCCGGATGCTGCACTATGCGGATATCGCCTATTGCCGTACGGTCAACAGCACCGGCAAATTTACCTTTGAGCCGACCGGCGATTTCTGTGCTTTCCGCCCCACCTGCCGTCACCGGGATCCTCAGCTGAATGAGATCACGCAGCGCTTCCTGACCAAGAATCCGTCCGGCAAGCTTTGGCTGTACTATGTGTGGGGACACAGCTTTGAATTCGTTGCCGACAATAACTGGGACATCATGGAAAAGCTGCTCTCCGACGTATCCGGCCGGGACGACATCTGGTATGCGACCAATATTGAAATATTCGACTATGCAAAAGCCTTCTCCCAGCTGCATTTCAACACGGACATGACGCTGGTGCGCAATGACAGTGCCCGTCCCGTCTGGCTGAGAGCCGTACAGAAGCAGGAAACGGAAATCATCTGCATTCCCGGCGGCGCGACCGTCACGCTTTCGCGGTAGAAGGAGGAAGTCATGGCCAACAAAGCATATTACACCATGTTTCCGGGCGGAAGGCAGAAGGTCTTCACGCTCAGCTATGATGACGGCAACGACTGCGACATCCCCGTCATCGATCTGATGCGCCGTTTGGGCATCAAGGGTACTTTCAACCTGAATTCCGGACGGATGCCCGACGAACCTATCACAGACTCACCCAAACGCTGGCATGTGCTTTCCAAATCGGAGATCCGTACCGTGTACGGTGACGATATGGAGGTCGCGGTACACGGAAAGATCCATCCCTGGTGGGACAGGATGCCCTCCGAAGCCGTCCTGAACGATATCCTGGAAGACAAGAAGGAACTGGAACGCATCACCGGGCATCCGATCCTCGGCTGTGCTTCGCCGGAGGGGCGCGTGACGCCGGCCTCCCAGGAAGCTCTGCGGCTGGCAGGCATCCGGTACTGCCGGATCGACGGTGTGGGCACCTATCAGCTGTCGATAGACAAGCTGGATCCCGATTTTCTCTTCCTCCGTCCCACCTGCAAATATTCCGACGCCCGTCTGCCGGAGCTGACGAACCGTTTTCTGTCCGGCGAGGGGATCCGCAATCACCTCTGGATGCTGTATGTCTGGGGACATTCCTTCGAGCATGTCCGTGAAAACGATTTCGGCATCGTAGAGAAACTTCTGACGAAGGTGGCCGGACGCAGCGATATCTGGTACGCGACGAACATCGAATTGGTCAATTATCTGCTGACAGCGAAGCGGCTCCGCTTCAATATGGATCAGACGATCGTGGAAAACCCTACGTCGTCGGACATCTGGATCAGCAAGACAGATGCCGCCGGAACTATTGTGATACCGGCCGGCCAAACGGTCCGCTTATAAAAAAAAGCAGCGGTCTTCCGTGACGCACTCCGAAAAGGAGGCGCACCGGGAGGCCGCTGTTTCTGAATGGACAGATAACGCCCTAGTGATACAAAATATCGCCTGCTGACGTGATGATCTCACATTTTCTGTCTGCTGCAGTCCTCGGGACGGAGATGTCGCCCGTGCTTGTTTTTTGAAGATCTCCGCAGAATCCGAGCGGTCAAATACAACATCCCCGTGCTTCTCTCAACAGAAATCTTTCCTGCGGCAATTACACTCTTCAGGATGATATCGCCCGTGCTTCCTGCTGAAAAAAGGTTCCGGCACGTGACAATCTCCTTATTCACATCACCAGTGGCGGTATTTGTCTTCATATCGCCCGTGCAGGTCACATCAGAAACGATCATTTCGCCGGTCGAAGAAGAAAAGGTCAAGCGTCCCCGCCGACATATTCTTCACCCGAATATCGCCTTTAGTGAGATAAATTTCAGCACTGCCGACCTTCATTTCATTCGGGATCTCAATATCTCCGGTGCCTGCCGCAGCGATCCCTGTCAGTCTGTTACCGCTTACGGCAAAATATACGCCTGCCGCGATGCCTGTTCCCGCTCTCAGTTCTTCAGAGAATGGATGGGTGCGGGGATATGGCCGCCCCGGCGGATAAATACAGCCGGAGAATAGGGCCTTACTGGCATCACGGGGGCCCGTCCGAGCAGACCGCCGAACTCCACATAATCTCCCACGGTCTTGCCGTAGGCCGGGATCACGCGTACAGCCGTGGTCTTGGTATTGGCCACGCCGATGGAAATCTCGTCCGCCAGGATCCCGCAGATGATCTCCTCCGCCGTGTCGCCGGGAATTGCGATCATATCCAGGCCCACGGAGCAGACGGAAGTCATCGCCTCCAGCTTTTCCAGGCTGAGGGCTCCGCTTTCCGCCGCGGCGATCATTCCCGCATCCTCGGATACGGGGATAAAAGCGCCGGAAAGGCCGCCGACCCGCGAAGAAGCCATCACGCCGCCCTTTTTCACGGCATCGTTCAGCATGGCCAGGCAGGCCGTGGTGCCGTGAGCACCGCAGCTTTCCAGGCCCATTTCTTCGAGGATATAGGCTACCGAATCACCGACTGCCGGGGTCGGAGCCAGAGACAGATCGATGATCCCGAAAGGCACCTGCAGCCTCTTGGAGGCCTCCATTGCCACCAGCTGCCCTACCCGGGTGATCTTGAAAGCCGTCTTTTTGATGATTTCCGCCAATTCGGCAAGGTCACATTCTCCTGCCCTGCGGATGGCACTGGCTACCACGCCGGGACCGGAAACGCCCACGTTGATCGCCCGTTCTTCCTCGCCGATTCCGTGGAAAGCACCGGCCATAAAAGGATTGTCCTCCGGCGCATTGGCAAAAACCACCAGCTTGGCGCAGCCCAGCGACTGGTTGTCCCGCGTCAGGTAAGCGGTCTGCTTGATGACCGAGCCCATTTTCCGGATGGCATCCATATTGATGCCGGCCTTGGTGGAAGCCACATTTACGGAAGAGCAAACGGTCTGCGTCTCCGCAAGCGCCTGCGGGATGGCCTCTATCAGCCTCTCTGCGCCCTTTCCCGTGCCTTTCTGGCATAATGCGGTAAAGCCTCCGATAAAATTGATTCCCAGGGCATCTGCGGCCCTCTGGAGGGCCTTTGCGACCTTCACATACCCGTCGGAAGAAATATCGCCGCCCACCAAAGAGATCGGTGTTACGGAGACCCTCTTGTTCACAATGGGGATCCCGTACAGTTTTTCCAGGTCTTCCCCGGTCTTGACCAGATTTTCCGCGCTTTTCGTGATCTTGTCGTAGATCTTATCGCAAAGGCGGCCGACATCTTCCGAAACACAGTCATATAAAGACACACCCATCGTAATGGTGCGCACATCCAGGCTTTCCTCCCGGATCATCTTGATCGTTTCCAGAATATCCTGTGAGTTGATCATGGGCCACCTCACACATGATGCATGGCATCGAAAATCGCCTCATGCATCGTATGGATCTCCAGGCCCTTCTGCCGGCCGAGCGCGGAAAGCTGATCCGCAAAGTCCGCGAAATCGGTTTTCAGCTCGTCGATATTGACCAGCATAATCATTACAAAATAATCGGAAAGCACCGTTTGCGTGATATCCTGAATATTTGCATCATTTGCGGCACAAGCCGCGGACACATCGGCAATGATACCGACTTTATCTTTTCCCGTTACTGTGATGACTGCTTCCATCCTGACCTCCCATAGACATTTTCGTCCTATTGTACTTTATTTTGCCTGTTTGTCAACGGATAAAGCGAAAACGGCCCGATAACCGCCCAAAAGGAAGCGGCGGCCCCCTTCCGGGAAAGCCGCCGCTGATACATTCTTCCGAAAACGGATTACTCCTCTAGCCGCTCCATGATCTCCTGCAGGACACTGCCGCAGAGCACGGAATTTTCCACTCTTTCCAACAGATTTTCGAACTCCTCGGACTGGAAATATTCCTCGAGGTCCTCACCGGAACCGCTCATGACCCGGCCTGCCTCCTGCAGCACCTCGGTCAGCAATTCGTTTTCTTCTTTCTTTTCCTGCGGCGAAAGCTTCAGATAAGCCTCCGTGTCTGCCCGCAGAGAGCCTTCCGGCAGTTCGTCTATCTCCTCCGTCACCTGATCGAGCAGGGAATTCACGACCTCCGGCACCAGTTCGGGGAAGGAATCATTGGAAGAGATCACATCGATCACGGAACCGATAAAGTCCTCGTCCGCCAGCAGTTCCTGAAATGACTTTTCTTCCGCGGGGACATCCGGCACTGTGGGATCCTTCTGTCCGGGATGCTCTTCTCCCGGATCGTTTTCGTCCTCCTCCGGATAAAAATCATGCATCAGATCTGCGTCCCGCAGGACCACAAAGAGGCCGCAGACCATATCGACATCATCTTTCAGAGTCTTTTCCGTCGTATTCTTCATGCGCTCGTACAGGAAATCCAGCTTGAAAGGAGCATCCGGAGGCTCGATCCCCATGCAGTCTTCGCCCTCGATCCAGGCGCCGCCCAGCTCACGCATGAATACGGGAAGCACGGAACGAACGGAATAGGAACCCAAAAGCGCCCTGCTGATCTCCTCTGCATCGGCATCCTTATCCAGTATCGTAACAGAAGCCTCCAGAATGCTTTCGGCTTCCTCCCACCACAGGAATACCGTACCGTCCTCCGCCTTCGCGGCAGCCAGTTTTTCATAGGCAAATCTTCCGCCGAAACGGTCGATCAGTCCAAACAGCTTCGTATCTGCCAGCGCGATCCCGTCCTGCAGCATTTCCAGGGAATCTTCCGGCAGATGAAGAGCAGCTGTATCCGTGACCGCGTCTACGGTCTCCTCCAGCTTGACTCTGACCCCTGCCGTCGAAAGCAGCGCGCACCAGGTCATCAAAACACCACCGACGATTCCCAGCAGCATGCCGAGCAGGCGGCTGCGCATCACGCCGGACGCGGCCGGCTTCAGGCTGCAGCGAAGGATCAGAACGGGGATGCCCAGGATCAGCCGCAGCAGCAGGAATACGGCAAAGAACAGGAACGGTGTCAGGAAGGATCGTATAAACAGCTCGGCGACCGAGCCGCATAGCTCTGCGGCCTGCTCAAAGCCGTCCGCGCTTTCGCTGATAAGGCTGATCAGCTTTTCGCCGAACATGCTGTATAACGAGGAAGAAAGCAGCGGTGTCAGAAAGAGGGCACCTGCCGCAGCTGCCAGCTGCGCGGCAAAGCAAAACAGTTCCGACCGAAAACGTCGGATAAGGCCCGCCAGCAGCGTGATCAGCACCAATATGCCGGCTATCACCCAGCATCCGATATCCACATAACGCTTATCCATAGTATTGTCGCTCCGAAAAATATTTTATTCTTTGAGGGATGCTTTTCTGCGAAGGATCCGGCAGCTGCGCGGCGGCAGAGCAAGCAGGCCTGCTATCTTTTCTCCCGTTTCCAGATCGGTCCCGCCCCTGCCTGCATCTACGGACTGCTCTTCCGCTGCGAAATTCATCACGAAGAGCGTTTCTTCCTCTCCGTCCGTACGGCAGACGGCACTCACGCCTTCCGGAAGTTCCGCCTCCAGCGCACGTGTCAGGCCGGCCTCCTGCGCCAGATCTTTGTAAAATTCATCCAGGAAGGCCTGCTCCGTGCGGCAGGCGATATAATAGGCCTTTCCCTTTCCGTAACGGTTGACCGTCAGGGTCGGCGTCCCGGCGTAAAAATCTTCGCCGTAAACAGCCAGCGCTTCCGCGCCGCGCAGGTGCAGGATCTCGCAGAAATCCTTCACCTCATAGTTCCTGCCCTTATATTCGGTCCGGTTGCGGTCCTCGGGATACAGTGCGTCGATCTCCTCGTCCCAGATGCCGAACACCTCCTTCAAAGGCCCGGGGAAGCCGCCCAAAAATGCCAGTTCGCTTTCATCGACATAGCCCGTCATATACGTGGAAATGAGGATCCCGCCGTTCTGTACGAATGCCTTCACCCTCTCGGCAAAACCGGGCCGCAGCATAAAGGCCATGGGCGCCGCAAGCACCTTATAGCCGTCCAGCGGCCGGGTCTCATCTACGACATCACAGGCGATACCCTGCTTCCAGAAGGAACGGTGATGACTGAAAACAGTGCCGTCATAATCTTTTTCCTTCAGCATCCCCCTGGCAGCGGAAATGGCCCAGGCATTTTCCCAGTCATACAGAACTGCGACCTCCGCCCGGACGGCAGTTCCCACCACGCTGTCGAGCTTTTTCAGGGTCTCGCCGACCGAGGCGACCTCGCGGAACACGCGGGTATTCTCCGTGCCTTCGTGGTCGATGACCGCCCCGTGAAACTGCTCCGATCCGCCGCGGCCTTTCCGCATCTGGAAATACTGCACCGAATCCGAGCCGTGCGCTACAGCCTGCAGAGAGTACAGCTTATGCCCGCCCGGACGGCGCAGCTTCGCAACAGGCTGCCAGTTCGTCGCAGAAGGCGAACTCTCCATCATCAGGAAGGGGCGATTCTTGAAGCTGCGGCACAGATCGTGCATAAAGCCGACCCGGGCAGCTTCTTTGGCGTCTTCCGGCGTTCTGTTCTTCCAGACGGGATAGTTGTCCCAGCTGGCCACATCCATGCAGTCGGAAAGGCGGAAATAATTGATCCCGGGGTTGGTCCCCATCAGATTCGTGGTGGTCTTCACATGCGGCGTAATGCGGCGCAGCGGTTCCGTCTCACAGTTCATAAAATCCGCGAACTGCTCCGTGGTAAATCGCTTCCAGTCCAATTTCAGTCCCATCAGGCTCCGCATTCCCAGCGGCGAAGGGGACTCCAGCTGGCTCCAAGAAGTATAATTCGCGCTCCAGAAGGAAGACCAATATGCCTCGTTCAGCTTTTCCAGCGTCCCGTAGCGCTTCTGCAGCCAACCGCGGAATTTTTCCTGACACAGAGGACAATGGCACTCACCGCCGTATTCGTTGCTGATATGCCACATTCCGAGTGCCGGATGATCCTTGTAGCGCTCCGCCAGGGCGGTATTCAGAGCAGTAATCTTCTCACGGAACACCGGGGAAGTCAGACAATGGTTATGGCGCCCGCCGTGCAGGTTTCTCACACGCTCCTTAGTCACCCGCAGGACCTCCGGGTATTTTTCGCTCATCCAAGCAGGACGCGCCCCGCTGGGCGTCGCGAGCACGGCAGTCATCCCGTTCGCAGCCAGCATATCCATCACTTCATCCAGCCAGGAAAAATCATACCTGCCCTCTTCCGGTTCCAGCTGTGCCCAGGCAAAAATACCAACGGACATCGCATTGCAGCCCGCCAATTTCGCCAGACGTATATCCTCCGGCCAGATAGTGTCTTTCATCTTCAGCCACTGGTCCGGGTTATAATCCCCGCCGTGAAGCATATGAGGCATTTGGGCAATGATCGGCTCGAATCTCATTTTTTCTCATTTCCTCCCGAAACGGCTTTTCAAATGACCGTTTTTTACAAAAACAGCCGGAAAGGAACATCTTCCCTTCCGGCCGCATTACGACAAGGCAGCGCCTCCGAATCCTTATTCTTCTACTACGGGAGCTTCGGGTGCGTTCTTCTTGACAGACTCAACACCATTCTTGCAGTTACGCATAGTCGTATAGCCTTCGGAAACACCGATGATCTGGCCGTTGGTAGCCTTCAAGCGGAAACGGAACTCACCGCGCTTATCGGTATAGATCTCGAACTTCGGGCATTTCTGCTTTTCGAAGTTTTCTACGGTCTGATCTTCCACGGCACCGACAGCGGCGTTCTTCGCAACGCTGCGGACACCCTTCAGGCAGGATTCCTTGGAACTGTAAACTTCAGAGGTAAGAATTACTTCGCCGTTCGTAGCTTTCAGGTCGAACTTGATGCCGCTGGCAGTTTTCTTAACAATAAACTTTCCCATTTGATTCTCCTCACTGTCTGTGCCTTCCGGCACGCTCTGACTGCATCATAAACCTTTTTTCGGATGCGGTCAAGTATTTTCTCCTCATTCTGGGCCAACTTTTGCTCCCATTTCCCGCAATTTCCGCACGGTTTCCGCAAGCGGCAGCCCCACAACGGTATAATAGTCTCCCCGCAGCTCCCTGACGAGGAAAAAGCCTTTTCCCTGCACGCCGTACGCGCCTGCCTTATCCAAAGGCTCTCCCGTAGCGACATAGGCTGCGATCTCCTCTTCCGTCAGGGGATAGAAGGTAACGTCCGTGACAGACGAAAAATGCACCTTTTTGCTGCCCTTCACCAATGCGACGCCCGTGACGACCTGATGCGTCCTGCCGGACAGTTCCCGCAGCATCGCGGCCGCATCCGCCGCGTCCTTCGGCTTGCCGAGGACGGTATCCCCGTCGATCACCGTGGTATCCGCGCCGATAACGATCGCTTCCGGATACAGCTTTGCCGCCGCTTCCGCTTTCAGCAGGGCCAGATATTCCGACTGCTCCGGAGCGGGCATTCCCTCCGGAACGACCTCCTCCACATCCGCAGGCCGGACGGTATATTCTACGCCTGCCAGCGTCAGCAGTTCTCTTCGCCGGGGCGAGCCGGATGCCAATATGACTTCCATTCCTTTCTCCTTTGCCGCTTCCGTTTTTACCGGGCCTCTCTGACACGTACGGTGCCGCGGCAGTCGTAAACGGCAGCCTCCCGGATGATCTCTCCGAAGCCGTCGGCGACGATCTCCCCTGCCAGCGGATTTTTCACGGACAGGACCGTGCCGCGGATATCCGCCTGCACGTCGGAATATTCAAATGCCAGGTCGGTATTTTCCATGCGGCAGTTAATCAGCTTCAGATTTTTGCAGTAGCACAGCGGCTGCGTACCGATGATGGTGCAGTCGATCAGCGTCAGGCCGTCGGAATACCAGCCGAGATATTCCCCCTTCACCGTGCAGTTACGGACCGTCACATTCTCCGCATGCCAGAACGCATCCTTGGTGTCGAGTTCGGAATTTTCCACGACCACATCTTTTGTATACTGGAAGGAATATTTTCCCCGAAAACGGACACGGTCCAGCCGCAGTCCGGTGCTGTGCAGAAATACATATTCGGATACCAATCCGGAATCCGTCAGTTCCACATTCCGGCACTGCCAGCCGAATTCCGGCGACACGATATCACAGCCGGAAAGCCGCATATCGGCGCACTCCCGCAGGCATTTCACACCGTGCAGCCGGCTGTCCGCGACAGAGCTGTTTTCCGCATACCAGATCGCCGCGCGTGCCTGCTCCGTCATCCGGCAGTGCTGCATGGAAAAGCCGCTGGCGTGCCACAAAGGATAGCGCAGACGGAAATCACAGTCATCGACCTTCACGTTCCGGCTTTCTTTCAAAGCGGATTCTCCGTCCGCCGGTCCTTCAAAAACGCAATGCTCCACCGTTTCATCGCAAAGATGGTACAGAGCACGCTCTTCATCCATCGTTTTTCCGCTGATCATAATATCACCCTCTCCTGCTGCCCTGCGCCGTCCATTCTCCCGGCAGGGCGTTCCTTTCCCCGTATTGTAGGCATTTTCTGCCGAAAAGTCAAACTCTCACAAAGAAAAAGCAGCGGACACAGCAGTGCCCCCTGCTTTCTTTACCGCGGTCGGACCGTTTACTCTTCGTCCACGGTCTTGTTATCGGTCACTACATTCGTGATATCGTCCTTTCTGGCGCAGAAAGAGCAAAGACGGGTCTTGTTTTTCTCGATAGCAGCATCTACCGTACCGGTGTAAAGGCTGTCGCTGCCGTTCAGAGCCTGGCAGTCTTCATGCGTATGATATACCTTACCGAACTGCGTCCAGAAAACGTCGCCGGTAATGACCTGTTCAGCTGCTTCCTTTTCTTCCTGGGAGACCGGATTGTAGTCAACACTGCAGGCACCTCCGATCAGCAGTGCGGCGATCGCGGCAACGACGGCGATCTTGCGGGTCTTGGGATCCAGCTTCTTATCTCTGAGCAGCAGAATGATGTAGGGAAGGAACGCAACGATGCAGACGATGACGCCCATATTGTTCCACAGGAAGAACTTCACTTTGTTCTTCTTGGAGGCCGGGTCGATGTGGTTGGCCTTCTTCCAGAACTGGGAACCGACGATCACGAAGATCAGATCGAGCACCAGCAGAGCAATGATAAAGGTCAGCGTGCTCATGAAGGTAATGGAGATCTTTCCTACCAGAGCCAGGATCCCGACGATCTCACAGGCAATGGCAAGTACCCACAGTACGATGGCTGCGGCGCGCTTTCCGCCGGCATTTCCGCTCGCTTCCACCTTCTTGGCAGCTGCGGCAGTTCCCTGCGCCTCTACCTTCACTACGGTTTTTTTCTTGGTTTTGACTTCTTCCGCCATGATGATTCTCCTATCGTTTTCTGAGGCTGCCCTGCAGCCCGCTTTCGTGCATTATACCATTTTCCGAAAGACTTATGCAATCCGAAATCGATTTTTCTTCAAAAAATGTTCACCAAAAGATTGCTTTTTTCTCTGTAAGAGGACATAATATAGTGGCGGTTGGCTGCATCCGCACTATATCTTGTAAGGAGTCATCTGTTATGGATATCAGTTCTCTTATTCAGTCCCTTCTCAGTTCCGGCAATGTCAAGGATATCTCCAAAGCCGCTTCCGCTTCTTCCGGAGAAGTAAAAAGCGTTCTGACCGCGGCTGTTCCCCACCTGCTTTCCAACGGCGGAAAGCTGGATGCTTCCGGTATCGCTTCTCTTGCAAAAGCCAAAGGAATGTCTGCCATTCTTTCCAAACTCTTCGGAAAAGGTTCGACGGAACAGATCGCCGAAGAAGCCGGTGTTTCCTCCGACACGACCGGCAATATCCTTTCCACGGTCGCCCCGCTGCTGACGAACGCGCTGAGCGGCGGTTCCCAGGAAGTCTCTTCCCAGGAAAGCTCCGGCAGCGGTCTGCTCGGCATGCTCGGCGGACTGATCTCCACCAATACGGAGGATGAAAAGCCCGCCTCCGGCAAGAAGCCTTCTTCCGCGAAAAAGCCTGCTTCCGGCAAAAAGGAGGGCGGCCTGGACCTGGGCAATCTTTTGAGCGGTCTTCTCAAATAACGGTACCAAGATCAAAAGCAGTCGGGATGCTCTCCCGGCTGCTTTTATGATTGCGTTCTTTCTTATTCCCCTTCGTGCACAGAAACCAGCTCCGCGGGGACATCCGCGTCGTCGAAATGCAGCAGCACATTGCGCTTCGTCAATTCCTTCTGCAGCGCGGCGATATCCACATCGCCGATGGCGCAGCCCGCCTCCGCGGCCAATGCCGCAGCCGTACCGGCAGCCTGTCCGGTCAGGATCGCCGGAGGGATCACGCGGGTCGCATCCCACATCCAGCCGTCCGCACTGATGATCCTGCCGCCTGCGATGCAGTTGTCGTACCCCTTCACGATCAGGCTGCGGAAAGGCACCTCGTACAGATAGCCCCGGCGGCTGAAATCGCAGATCGCCGATACGGAATCGTCGAAATGCCGGAACTCATCCCGCGTCGTCATGGTATATACACCGTCGATCCGGGCCGTGGTACGCAGCTGCACCATACCGCTCGGGAAAATGATATCCCGCTCACGGCGATGTTCCTCGTCCTTCCATTTATCCAGCATCTGCAGCTGGTTCGCTACCAGATAACGGTTGATCTCCGCTCCGTCCGTACCGTCGTAGGTTCCCACAGCCAGGTCCGCTTCCGGTCCTTTGCCGAAAAGGCTCACTTCTCCGCCGCAGGCATCAAAATAAATCTTTTGGATATTGCCCGCCTCAAGAGCCGCCTGAATGTGCCCCATATCGGTGGCGATGGCGGACAGGAAATGGAAGCCGCCTCGCTTCACGGTAGGAGCGCCCATACGGCGGAACAGATCCGCGTCGCCGGTAGTATCCACGTATTGAGAAGCAGAGATCACACTGCGGCCGCTCTTGGTTTCGATGATCACGCCGCGGATCCGGCCCGGATCTGCCTCATCCCGGACCACACCGGAAAACAGCGTGTCAAAATACAGCGAAACGCCGCACTTCGTCAGCAGTTCCGTCAATTGCAGCGAGAAAACGCCGATGGAAAAACGGGTCTTATAGCGGGGCGGGTTCTTCCCTTCGGCCTCATATGCTGCCAGCTTTTCCGCAGGGATCTCTCCGTCCACGAAATCCGCGGGCACGTCTCCGTAGCCGTACCGGACGGATAATTTCAGAAATTCCTCGGCCATACCGCGGCAGATCAGCTTGCCCCGGCCGTTGCACATGGACACGAACAGATTCACCTGCCCCAGCGTCGCAAGACCGCCCAGCATCGTGCTTTTTTCCACCAAAATGACCTTTTTGCCCAAAAGTGCCGCCGCATAGGCCGCCGCACAGCCGGCCAGACCGCCGCCCAGCACAATAATATCCGCATGAGTCCCCTCGGGAAGTCTCTCCGTTCTTTCGATCATGTTCACTCCTCCCCACCCGCTCAGGCAGGTGTATCACGTTTTCTTTGTTCTGATTATACATTGCGCACAGGGAAAAAGCAATCGCATTGTGACAGTGAAAAAGCAGCCGCATTGTGACAGTGAAAAAGCAGCCGCATTGTGCCGCATTGAAAACCCGTCGGCCCTGTGCTACAATATCCCCAGCATTCTCTTTTCAGAAAGGCAGCGCTATGGAAATCATTCATACAGCATCCGCACCTGCCGCCATCGGCCCGTACAGTCAGGCAGTGAAATACGGCGGTCTCCTTTTTACTTCCGGTCAGATAGCCATCGTCCCCGCCACGGGAGAAGTTGCTGCCGGCGGGATCCGCGAGCAGGCGGAGCAGGTCATGCAGAACCTTTCTGCTGTTCTGGAAGCGGGCGGTTCCTCTCTCGAAAAGGCTTTGAAAACCACCTGTTTTTTGGCAGATATGAACGATTTTGCCGCATTTAACGAAGTTTACGGACGCTGGTTCACCGGGAAACCTGCCCGCTCCTGCGTGGCTGTGAAGTCACTTCCGAAGGGCGTCCTGTGTGAGGTCGAGGTCATCGCCGCCGTATGAATATCCTCAGTATCGAAGGGCTTTCGCTCGCCTTCGGCAGCCGCGTGATCCTGCACGATGTATCCGCCGCCGCGGACGAGCGGGACCGGATCGGGGTGCTGGGCATCAACGGTGCGGGAAAATCCACGCTGCTGGCCCTCATCGCCGGCAGGCTGGAGCCCGACAGCGGGGAGATCATCACCCGGCGCGGGCTGCGCATCGCCTATCTGAGCCAGGATCCCGCCTTTGACGAAGAAAAAAGCATATTGGAAAATGTCGCTGCCGCGATCACCGGCAAAGCGGCCCATTGGGATACCGAAGGCGAGGCCAAGGCGCTTCTGGAGCGCTTCGGCATCCCCGACGCCTCTGTTCTGCCGAAGGTCCTTTCCGGCGGGCAGCGCAAACGGGCCGCCCTCGCCGCAGCCATGCTCACCCCCTGTGATCTGCTGATCCTGGACGAGCCGACCAACCACCTTGACCACGCAATGATCGAATATCTGCAGGATTGGTTGGCCTCGTTCCCCGGCACGCTTCTGATGGTCACGCACGACCGCTATTTTCTGGACGAAGTCACCGATAGGATCTGGGAGCTGGACAGGGCCGAGCTGTACCGCTATGCCGGCAATTACAGCAGCTATCTGCAGAAAAAGCAGGAACGCATGGATTTTGCCCGCGCGGCAGAGCGGAAAATGGCCGCCCTGTACAAGCAGGATCTGGCCTGGATCCAACGCGGCGCACGCGCACGTTCCACCAAGCAGAAGGCCCATATCCGCCGTTTTGAGGCGCTGCGGGACCGCGAACAGCTGATAGAGGAACGGACGGCTGCGCTTTCCTCCATGGCCTCCCGCCTGGGCAAAAAGATCCTGGAGCTGGAGGGACTGGGCAAAAATTACGGCAGCCGGGTCATTTTCCGTGATTTCACCTATATGTTCACATGCACGGACCGCATCGGCATCATCGGGCCGAACGGCTGCGGCAAGACCACGCTTCTGCGCTGTCTTCTCGGCGAGCTGGAGCTGGACTGCGGGACCCGCGAGGTCGGCACCACCGTCCGCTTCGGGTATTTCGGGCAGACCAATCTCTCGCTTCCCGAGAACGAACGGGTGATAGATGCCGTGAAGGATGTCGCGGATTTCGTCCGGACAGAGGACGGGCTTATCAGTGCCGCAATGATGTGCGAGCGCTTTCTTTTCGACTCCGAGATGCAATATACCGTCATTTCCAAGCTGTCGGGCGGCGAAAAAAGGCGCCTGTATCTGCTGAAGGTATTGATGTCGGCACCGAACGTCCTGATTCTGGACGAGCCGACCAACGATCTGGATATTCCCACCCTGCAGGTGTTGGAGAACTATCTGGACCGCTTCAACGGAGTGATCATCGCGGTCTCCCACGACCGGTATTTCCTGGACCGCGTGGTTTCCCGCATCTTCGCCTTCGGGCCGGACGGCAGGCTGCTGCGCTCCGAGGGTGCCTATACCGAATATCTGGAACACATGGCCGCGGAGGCGCAGCCGGAACAGTCCGAAAAATGCGCCGCGCAGAAAACGGCCGCCGAACCCAAGGCCGCCCGAAAAATGCCGCGTGTCCCCAAAAAGCTCAGCTACGCAGAGCAGCGGGAGTATGACACCATCGAAAGCATCATAGACGAACTGACCGCAAAAGCCGCGGAACTGGATGCGCAGCTGGCGGAGGGCGGCTCGGACTATATCCGTCTGCAGCAGCTGACCGAGGAGAAGGAGCAGGCAGACAAAGCGCTGGAGGAAAAGCTGGCGCGCTACCTGGAACTGGAAGAAAAAATCGAGGCACTGGCCGAAGCGGGCAGGGAATGACCCCCGTCCGGACCTCACCGGCACAAAAAAACGGGCCGCAAGGCTGATTCTCATAAGGATAATAAAATCAAATCGAATCAACTGATCGCGAGCGCAGCAAAAATGGTTTATTCAAAGAGACAACTCTGAGAATAAACCATTTTTGTTAATCAAAAACAATCATCGGTATTTTTGTGCTA
>JAZLHR010000050.1:0-16485 GCA_045616945.1 Lachnospiraceae bacterium
CTCGATGTCGGCTCATCGCATCCTGGGGCTGTAGCAGGTCCCAAGGGTTGGGCTGTTCGCCCATTAAAGCGGTACGCGAGCTGGGTTCAGAACGTCGTGAGACAGTTCGGTCCCTATCCGGCGCGGGCGCAGGATATTTGAGAGGAGCTGCCCTTAGTACGAGAGGACCGGGGTGGACAGACCGCTGGTGCACCGGTTGGCATCCAATGCCACGGCCGGGTAGCCAAGTCTGGCAGGGATAAACGCTGAAGGCATCTAAGCGTGAAGCCCCCCTCAAGATGAGATATCCCAAGACCCCTTGAAGACGACGAGGTAGATAGGGCAGAGGTGGAAGTGCAGTAATGCATGGAGCTGACTGTTACTAATCGGTCGTAAACTTGATCTAGAGAAGATTTTTCTTGACAGACATTTGATGTTTGATGGATTCGGTATGCAGTATTCCTCCTTAGCTCAATGGTAGAGCACTCGGCTGTTAACCGAGTTGTTGTAGGTTCGAGCCCTACAGGGGGAGCTTCTTTATCGGAGAAGCGCGTCGTGGGGACGTGCTTCTTTTTTTTTGCCCTGCTGCCTTCTCCGTATCCTGCCTTGTCCCCGGCAGTATTATTGCCGTTGAAAAAGGGCTTGCGCAGGCCGCGGCCAGATGATATAATCCGAAGTCGGTTGACTGCATAGCAGTCATGATATAGGAGGGATTCCCATGGGCTTTTGGGGTTGGTTCGGCATTATTATAGGCGTGATCGCGATTATTCTGGTTGTACTGTATTTCGTCGGCAGGAAGCTGCAGAAGAAGCAGGATGATGCGCAGGTACAGATCGAAGCCATGAAGCAATATGTATCGATTCTGACGATCGATAAGAAGAAACTGAAGCCTGCCGAGTCCGGTTTGCCGGAGGTCGCTTTATCGCAGATCCCCTGGTATGCGAAGCGTACGAAATTGCCTATCGTAAAGGCAAAGATCGGTCCGCAGATCACGAGTCTGGTCGCGGATACGAATGTGTTCGATATCATTCCTTTGAAAAAGGAGTGCAAGGTGGCTGTCAGCGGTATCTATATCACCGAATTGAAGTCTGTTCGCGGCGGCAAGATCCCAGAAAAGCCCAAGAAGCTTCCTTTCTTCAAGAGGATTTTCCATAAGAAGGCAGAATAATATATCGTATCAGGCAGCCGCTTTTCATACGGCTGCTTTTTCTTTCCGTCCGTATATCCTCCTGGCTGCAGAATGGGATGCGGCCCCTCGCCCGCTGTATTTGCGCAATGTAGGAAAATGATGCCTGACGGGAGGCCGCGCTGCCTCATGACGGGGTCGGCTCAGATCGGTTCCTTCAGGAAAGGACACAGGCCGGTTCCTTCGGGGAAAGCGGTGAGTATGATCTGACACTGTGCGCTGTTGACAGCAACAAGGCTCAGCTGACAGGTGTCTGGACTGGGACATTCACTTGTTTTTTCGAGGCAGAGAAGTTGGCCGCCCCTGCGAACCTGCGCTGGGGCGGCGTCACTGCCTTGTGCGTGCTGCGGAAGAAAAAAACCGCTGATCTTTGTGATTCGTCTGTGAACCGTTGAGCGGAACAAGCAGCCTGTCCAGGGAGCTAAGCCTTTGGGACAGGCTGCTCTGTTTCCGGACGGTATTTCCTTCAGCGTATACCCCTGATAAATAATATGACAGACATCTTGCAGGAAGAAGGGATTGGTGCTATTATTTTTTTGTGAAACTGACGATTTCGATGAAGTTTTTGAGGAAAAGGAGCGTACGATGAAAAAGAATCTTATGAGAGCGGCTGCACTGCTGATCAGTTTGTCTCTGGTGATGAGCCTGACAGCCTGCAGTTTGGAAGAAGTCTGGGACGGCGTGAAGGAACTGCCAGATAAGGTGAAAGAGCTTTTCGGAAAGGAAGAATCCGAGCCCGAAGAGGCCTCGAGTGAGGCGGAAACGAAGTCTGCTCCGACGGAGGACTCTAAGCCTGCTCCGACAGAAGAAAGCTCCCCTGCCCCGACGAAGGAAACAACCGCAGCTCCGACGGAGGAGACGAAGCCTACTCCGACGGAAGACTCTAAGCCTGCTCCGACGGAAGCAATCGAGCCAGCTCCGACGGAGGCGACCGAGCCTGACCCGACGGAGGCGACCGAGCCTGCTCCGACGGAAGCAACCGAGCCGGCTCCGACGGAAGCGACCGAGCCTGCCCCGACGGAAGCGACCGAGCCTGCTCCGACCGAGCCTGACCGGGTCGCTCTGACGGAAAGCGAAGCGGTGAGTCTTGCTGTGGATTTCCTGAATCATGATGCGAACGGTTTCCTTCAGAGCGTGTATGCCGATGCAAGAGCCGCGTCCCTGTATGAAGTGATCTATCAGATGAAGGATGATACGGTCGCAAGTCTGGTCACACCGGAACTTTTTGCGAAGTATGGCTACCAATATGAAAGCGACACCGGAAAAACGTATGTTTCCGGCGCCATTCTGGACGCTTTCCTGCAAAAAACCATCGGCTACGGGTTGGCGGATATGTGCAGCGTGCTCCACGAATGGATGCTGTATTTCCCCGAGGAGGATATTTATCTGATCCAGCACGGTGACACCAATTTCCAGCCGGTTCGGGTAGTATTTTACGAGTGGGACGGGAAGCAGCTTGCACTGCATTATACAAGTGAATGGGGCAGTGAATGGTACTTCTGCTACGGAGATGTTCAGGAGGACTATATGCACGAAACGGCTTCCATGATGAAGGTCGTTCTGGACTATAAGGGCGACGGTACCTTCCATATCATCAGCAATCAGTGCGAGATCACTTATGATGCAAAGAACGGTACCGAAGCAGAGATCGAGCATTTGTTCAATACGTTTGTCGTGAACGGTATTCTGCAGAGCAGCTTCAGCTGTCCCGAGCAGCTGGATATCGGTTCAATTGTGTCGCAGTGGGGCGAATGCAGGGACGGGGATGCTTATGACCCGGTGGAGCTGTATGAGAAGTACGGGAAGGTTTGGGATGACGGCCCCGGCTGCCAGATGGTGAGCGGGGCGACGATGGAAGCGTTCCTGAGACGCTATACCGGCGCCGATTTTGAAAGATTCGACGGGTACAAGACGGGCTGCTATTTCCCTGAGGAAGATCTTTACTATTCCCGCGAGGGCGGTGTTACGTATGAGAAAGTAGCGATCTCCGATGTGACCGAGGATTACGGCAATTATTATGTGCGGTATTACCGCTCGGACGGTTTCGAGTCTGAATTCCGTTACTACGATACCTTCCGTAAGCAGATCCGTTCTGCCGGAGAAATGATTGCGACGCTGACCCGGGATACCTACGGCCGGCTGATATTCCTTGAAAATGCTCCGACCTGATCCCGAACTGTAATAAAAGAGGCTTGTGCAGGAACAGTGGGTTCCTGTGCAGGCCTCTTTTCAGTATGCGGAAATGTATCAGTTCGCTTTTGTGATGACCTTCCCGTACACCAGTTTGGGAGAGAAAGATTCTTTATGTTTGGAAAGGACCAGCATGGTCTTGGTACGCCCCACACCCTTCTGCGCACGGGCTGCGGTAAGCACCTGCTCCAGCGTATGCGTGTTCTGGGTGTTGATCTTCAGGAGGAAATCATAGTCGCCCGCAAGATAGCTGCATTCCACGATATCATCGGTCTCCTGGGCAAAGCGGATAAAGTCCTTTTTGTAGGCCGGATCGTCCATAATCACATTCAGATATGCGGTCACGTCAAAGCCGAGCCGATCATAATTGATGACGGCCGTGTAGCGGTCGATGATCTTTTCCGCTTCCAGCTTGCGGATCCTTTCGGAGACCGCGGAAACGGAAAGGTGGATCTTAGTGGAAAGCTCGCTCAGGCTGATGCGGGAATTGTCGATCAGGCTGTTGAGGATGCTGATATCGGTTGCGTCCATAAAAATGCTCCATTCGCTGCCGCTGTTTGTGCGGCTTCGGAAAATGTTCTGCAGGCTGAAAAAATGCACGGCTCACGGAATCATTCACTGTGCATGCAGACCGGGAAAAAGCCCCTGTCTGTGTATGAGAAGAAACTGCCGCTATCATAATCCAGACGGAAAAAAATGTAAATACCCGGCCAAAATAAAGAAAAATTACAATAATAGCCGGATATACGAAAAAACTTTTTGTAATCAGAGAATAAACAGAAAAAATTGGGAAATGCAATATACATTTGTTTATAATTAATATTTATAATATGATTTTTAATATAGGCAAAACGTTAAAGGCGGCCGTCGATGCAAAACGACGGCCGCCCTGAGCAGGATCAATTGGATTTGGAATATTTGTCGCACAGAGACTGGATCTGTTCCGTGAACCTTGTGAGCTCTTTGTTCGTCCCGCCGCGGTTCTGCTCGATAACGGCCAGCAGGCGTTTTCCGGCTGCCAGCAGCTTTTCGAAGATCGAACCGGCCTTCTTGGCGGCTTCCTTTTTCTTCGCTTTGGCTCTGCGGACCGTCGCAGTCTCTTCAAATACGCCCGATGCGAGATCAAAGATATCGCCGCTGTAAGGCGCGTTGGCTTTGCAGCCGAGCTTTTGCTTGATAAGTCTTGCAAAATCATCACAGACGCTGTCATCGCCGTGGTTTACAAAGACCTGACGGCTCTTGACCTCGGAAAGCCATTCCAGCAGAAGATTGCCGTCGGCGTGACTGCTGAAGCCTTCCAGCTGCGCGATCCTTGCCCTGACGGCAATATCTTCCGAAAAGAGCTTGACGCTCTTTTCGCCATCCAGCAATTTACGGCCGACCGTGCCTTCTGCCTGATAGCCTACGAACAGGATCGTACTTTCGGGACGCCAGAGGTTATGCTTCAGATGGTGGCGAATCCGGCCTGCCTCGCACATGCCGGAAGCGGAAATGATGACCTTGGGCGTGCGATTATTGTTGATATCGATGGATTCGTTGGATGTAACGGCAAAGCGCAGCCCGGGGAACCGGAGCGGATGGATGCCTTTATCCAGCAGTTCGCGGGTCTCATCATTGAAGAAGGCTTCGCTCATTCCGCTGTAAATGCCGGTCGTTTCGATGGCCAGAGGGCTGTCTAGATAGACCGGAAAATCCCCGTGCCCCTTTACCATTTTCTCGGCTTTGATGATGCGCAGATTATACAGGAGCTCCTGCGTACGTCCGACCGCGAAAGCGGGGATGACCAGATTGCCGCCTTTATCGAGGGTCTCCTGGATGATCTTGGCCAGCTGCTCGGTGTAGGCCTTCTCTTTATTGTGCATCCGGTCGGCATAGGTGGATTCGATGACCGCGTAGTCCGTGTGAGGCGGCACCGCATAATGTCCCAGAAGCGGCTTGCCGGGGTTGCCGAGGTCGCCGGAGAACACAATGGTTTTCGTCACATCTCCTTCTGTCAGCGTGAACAGAACGGAAGCGGAACCGAGCAGATGCCCCGCGTCGATAAAGCGGACGGAGATCCCTTCCGCCAGCGTGAAGCTTTCCTCATAGGCATGGGGAACGAAAAGCGGAATGGTGGCTTCGACATCCTTGGTCGTATAAAGCGGGATATAGTCCGGAGCGCCGGAACGCTGGGTCTTCCGGTTCCTCCATTCGGCTTCGGATTCCTGGATATGACCGGAATCCCGCAGCATCACGGCGGCGAGTTTGCAGGTCGCTTCCGTGGCGTGGATCTTTCCTGAAAAGCCGTTTGCGGTCAGGAAAGGAAGCTTGCCGGAATGGTCGATATGTGCGTGCGTCAGGCAGACGTAATCCAGATTGTTGAACGCGACGGGAAATTCGCAGTTTTCGTAGATGTCCGCGCCCTGCTCCAGGCCGCAGTCGATGAGGATACGCTTGCCGCAGGCTTCCAGCAGTGTACAAGAGCCGGTGACTTCATGTGCCGCACCGATAAATGTGATTTTCATATTCTGCCTCCCGAATTTCTGAATGAATCGTCGGAAATATGTGTTTCACCGCCTCTATTGTACTCCGTTTCCGGGGAAAATGTCAATTCCGGGAAGCGGCAGAAGCGGGAGCTTTTCAGCGGATCCCCTTGCGCTTTTCCGCCCGGGCGATGAGCTCCCGGGACTCTTCAAAGGCTGCCGGGAGCCAGGTTCCCGCATCCGGACCCTGGGCGGCACGGGCTTCCTTTTCCGCCTTTTTTGCTGCTTCCCAGGCGGCGCGGATCTCTTCCTCCGTCTCCAGCTGCGCCCTGCCGAACACATGCGGATGGCGCCGGCGCATTTTCTCCGTGATATCCCGGATGACATCGGTCAGGGTGAATTCGCCGTTTTCTTCGGCGATGACCGCATGGAAGACGATCTGGAGCAGCAGATCGCCCAGTTCTTCCCGCAGATTGGCCGGGGAGCCGGTCGATCCCAGCACATTGATGCCGCACAGTACCTCGGCGGCTTCTTCGATCAGGGGCGCTTTCAGACTTTCGTGCGTCTGTGCGCGGTCCCAGGGGCAGCCGTTTTCGGCCCGCAGCTGTTCTACCACCTGTTTTAATTCGTTGAGTTCCCGCATAATCCGGCCTCCCCCTGCTGTTTTTCTGTATGATACGGCAGCCGGGAAAAAATGTCAAACCGCCGCTGCCCGGGAAAGACGGCAAGCCCTTTTTTGACGGTTTGCGCAAACAGAACGGTTTTTTCTGAGAATTCCATCGGAAACCGACGAAAAAAGCAAAAACAGATTGCATTTGCCCCGGTTTTTCGATATGATGACAGCAAACGTGTGTATGCCGTGAAGAGAACAGTATCAAAGGCCGGGACTAAAATGTGTCTGCAGGAAAAACCGGCATTTCCCCGAAAAGGAGGCTGAACGGATGGGAAAACAGTCGATGGATGAAACTTTGAAACCTTTATTTACGCCCTGGAAAATCGGTAATTGCGAGATCAAGAATCGTATTGTCCTGACCAGCATGGGCGGAACGGATTTGTTTGGCTGGATGGAAAAAAATCACTTCGATAAGATGGGCGCCCGGTTCATCAAAACGGTCGCCGACAATAACTGCGGCCTCGTACTGCCCGGCTGCCAGCCGGTCTATAACCCCATGTTCGGGCAGTGGCTGTACAAAAACAAAAAGATGTACAGCGATCTGAAAAAGTGGCTTCCCGAATTCCACAAGACCGGCGCCAAGCTGTTTATCCAGCTGACGGCCGGCTTCGGACGTTCCTTCACCATCAGTCCGATGATGGAAAAGCTGTACACCAACAAGGCTCTGCGTTTTATCAGCAAGCCCTTTATGGATCTGGATATGATCACCGCCTCGGCCAGCCCTTCCCCGAACCGCTGGTCCGATAAGGTCCCGTCCAGAGAAATGACGAAAGAGGAAATCCAAAAATTCATCGATGCCTTCCGAAAATCCGCGAAGCTCTGCAAGGATGCCGGTGTGGACGGTGTGGAAGTCCACGCGGTGCATGAGGGCTATCTGCTGGATCAGTTCACGCTGCATTATGTCAATAAGAGGACCGATGAATACGGAGGCTCCTTTGAAAACCGGTATCGCTTTGCCGTGGAGATCGTCAAGGCGATCAAGAAGGAGTGCGGCGACGATTATCCCGTTTCCCTCCGCTACAGTGTCGTTTCCAAGACCAAGGGCTTCCGGCAGGGCGCCGTTCCCGGCGAGGAATATGAAGAAGCCGGCCGCGATATGGCCGAATCCGAGAAGGCGATCAAGTACCTTTCCGATGCCGGTTACGATATGTTCAATTGCGACAACGGGACCTACGATGCCTGGTATTGGGCACATCCGCCCGTATATATGCCGGAAAACTGCAACCTGGCCGATGTCGAGCACATCAAGAATTTCACCGATAAGCCCGTGGTCTGCGCCGGCAGGATGGACCCGAGGACGGCTGCGGCCTCCATTGCCGCCGGCAGACTGGACGGCGCCGGCTTCGCACGTCAGTTCCTGGCGGATCAGGAATGGGTCACCAAGCTGATGGAAGGCCGCGAAGAGGATATCCGCCCCTGCATCCTCTGCCACAACGGCTGCTTCAATATGTGCCACTACAAGGGCGTTCCCAATGACCAGAGCCTGTCCGATTCCCTGCATCTGGCCCGCTGCGCCGTCAACGCGGAGACCATGCAGTGGGACAAGCATTTCATCAAGCCGACTTCCGATCCGAAGACCGTGCATATCATCGGGGGCGGCATCGGCGGGATGGAAGCGGCCCGCGTCCTGAAGCTGCGCGGCCATAAGCCGATCATCCATGAGAAGAGCGATATCCTCGGCGGCACCTTTATTGCCGCTTCGGCGGAAAGCTACAAGGGCAAGCTGCGCGATCTGCTGACCTGGTACAGACGCCAGATGCAGCTGATGGATATCGAGATCCGCTATAACGATGAGGTCAAGGATGCTTCCGCCTTCGGAGGCGACCCTGTCATCGTGGCGACCGGTTCCGTACCGGTGCGTCTGAGCAAGCTGCCCGGCTGGGACCGTGTGGTGGAGGCCACCGACTTCCTGACCGGAAAGAAGCAGGTGAGCGGCACGGTCGCGGTCATCGGCGGCGGACTTTCCGGCTGCGAGATCGCCTATGAGCTGGCCCTTACCGGCAGAAAGCCGCTGATCGTGGAAATGAAGGACGACCTGGTCAGCCAGACGGGTGTCTGCCTGGCCAACTCCTCCTACCTGCGTGAGTGGTTCGCGGTCAACAAGGTGCCGGTGTACCTGGAGACCTCTCTGACGGAAGTGAAGGAAGGGGCGATCGTCTGCACGGACAAGGACGGAAAGACTCTGGAGATCCCCTGCGACGATGTGATCGGCTGCGTGGGCTATAAGCCGAATCCTCTGACACAGGAAGCGAAGAATGTATATCTGGTAGGTGACTGCAAGGCTGTCGGCAATCTGCGGTCTGTCATCTGGCGCGCCTACGAAGCTGCCATGAGCATCTGACGGGAGGAAGCATATGTATTTGAATGAAGAACAGCAGGCAATATTAGACGGTGCGAAGGGCGAGACCCTGGCCAAGGTCATGAAGACGCTTGTGATGTACGGCGACGCCTTCGGTGCCGAGAAAATGGTGCCTGTAACGAGCCAAAAGGGCCATCTGGTGACCTCCTTCGGCCTGGGCGTGATGAAGCCCGTATATGAACTGATGGACAAACTGATCGAAGGCGGCGCAGTCTCGGGACAGAAATTTTCCGTGGACCCGAAGCCGCTCGACCCGAAAGTTCCCTCGGATCTCCTGAAAAATTTCGTATTCAGGAAATTCATGTACTCCGTACAGGAGGAATATGACAGGCAGCTGGAAAAACTGGGGCTGCTGGACAGCAAGTCCTACACATGCACCTGTTACCTGGATCAGGTCGGCAACAAGCCGGAAATGGGCGAAGTGCTTTCCTGGGCGGAATCTTCCGCGGTCGTCTATGCGAACTCCGTACTGGGCGCCCGCTGCAACCGGAATTCCGGCATCATTGAGCTGTTCGGCTCCATCGTCGGATATGTGCCGTATTTCGGGCTGCTGACCGACGAAGGCAGAAAGGCAACCTGGATCGTGGAAGTCAAAACGACGAAGAAACCTGCCGCGCAGGTGCTGGGCTCTGCCGTGGGCATGAAGGTCATGGAGGATGTTCCCTTTGTGAAGGGCCTGGACAAGTGGCTGGGGACCGAACTGACCGAGGATGCCTGCGCCTATCTGAAGGATTTCGGTGCCGCTACGGCCTCGAACGGCGCGGTCGGCCTGTATCATATCGAGAATCTGACGCCGGAAGCCGTGCAGCAGGGCAGGAAGATCATCGCCGACGGGGCGAAGGTCTATGTGGTCGACGATGCGGAACTGGAGCGCGTGAAGAACAGCTATCCGGTGATGTGGAAGGACAGATCCGCTAAGCCGAAGCTCTGCTTCGTGGGCTGCCCGCACCTGTCTCTGCCGCAGCTGCGGGAATGGACGGAAAAAGTGGCTGCCGGCTTAAAGCGCAGCGGCCGGAAGAATGTCGCGGTGCCGACGGTCTTTACCTGCGCTCCGGGCGTGAAGGAAGAATTCGAAAAGACCGATGCCGCGAAGACCCTGCTGGAAACGGGCATCGTGCTCAGCTACATCTGCCCGCTCATGTATATGAACAACCCGCTGGCGAAGAAGATGCCGGTCATTACCAATTCCAACAAGCTGCGGACCTACACGACCGCCCGGTATTATACCGACGAAGAGATCCTTTCCATTATCACAGGAGGTGACGGCAAATGAAACAGTTTAAGGGACGTCCGGTCGTAGCCGGAAAATGTACGGCACCGGCACTTGTTTCTCACGGCGGCTTCAATACACTGGCCTCGTTTCAGGGCGCGCTGCAGTTCGGCGAGCTGCCGATCATCGGCAATAAGTACAAACAGACAGAGTGTGATGACCAGAACAATGCGGACCTGTACCGCAAGCCCATGCTGAATAAGGCGCTCTGCCTGCCGCAGACCATCGGCTCTACGACCGGCGGCATGATCCTGTTCTGCGCAAAGTCCTTGGGCAAATGTCCTTCCTGCCTGCTGTTTTCGGAACATATCGATTCTCTGGCGGCTGCGGGGGCGGTATTGGCTGCCAACTGGTGCGATGAGCCCATTGTGACGGTGGACTGTCTGGGACAGGAGTTCCTGGATTATGTCAAAGACGGTATGACAATCACGGTCGAGGAAGACGGGACGGTCACGGTCGAATAAATCACCCGCCGGCGGTCTGCGGATCCTCGGTTTTCCGGCAGAGGAATCTGCCGTAAAAGCTTGACAAACTCCTGCCGATTGAGATAGAATGTCTCATCGGTGGGAGTTTTTCCATCCTCCGCGGCACAGCTGCCCGGAGCCATATGATTCAAAGACAGTGATGAAGAAAGTACCGTACGGACTGCTTTACAGAGAGCCGGGTCGGTGGAAAACGGCAGGCAAGCGTACAGGGAAAGTCACTTCGGAGTTTCTGACCGAAAGCCGCGGCAGGGCATGTCCGCAGGACTGCATTTTCCGGCAAGTAGGCTCAGACGGGGTTCTCCCGTTACAGGGGAAGCATATGTCAGTATGTCCATGGGTGGTACAGCGAGGTCCTCGTCCCGTATGGGATGGGGTATTTTTTTTAGCAAAGGGAGGCACAAATATGTACAGCAAGGTTTCCGCAGACATGAATTTCGTGGAGCGTGAGAAAAAAGTCGAGCGCTTCTGGGAGGAAAACCGGATTTTTGAAAAGAGTATGACCAGCCGCGAAGACGGTCCGGAATATATGTTCTACGACGGCCCGCCTACGGCCAACGGCAAGCCCCATATCGGCCATGTGCTTACCCGTGTCATTAAGGATATGATCCCCCGCTACCGTACCATGAAGGGCTATAACGTGCCCCGCAAGGCCGGTTGGGATACGCACGGCCTGCCGGTCGAACTGGAAGTCGAAAAGCAGCTCGGCCTGGACGGCAAGGAGCAGATCGAACAGTACGGTCTGGAGCCGTTTATTCAGAACTGCAAGGAAAATGTTTGGAAATATAAGGGAATGTGGGAGGATTTCTCCAAGACGGTCGGCTTCTGGGCCGATATGAACAACCCCTACGTGACCTATCACAACGACTATATCGAATCCGAATGGTGGGCCCTCAAGCAGATCTGGGAAAAGGGCCTTCTGTACAAGGATTTCAAGATCGTTCCTTATTGCCCCCGCTGCGGCACCCCGCTTTCCAGCCATGAGGTCGCGCAGGGCTACAAGACCGTAAAGGAACGTTCCGCCATCGTCCGCTTCCATGCGCTGGATGAGGAAAATGTGAGCTATCTGGCATGGACCACGACGCCCTGGACCCTGCCCTCCAATACCGCGCTCTGCGTGAATCCGGAGGAAACCTATGTACAGGTGAAGGCGGCCGACGGCCAGGTGTATATCATGGCACAGGCTCTGGTCGGGACCGTACTGGGCGAAGGCACGGAGGTGCTGAAGACCTATCTGGGCAGAGAATTGGAGAATCGGCCTTATGAGCCGCTGTATCAGTGCGCCGCGGATGCGGCAGCCAGGCAGAAGAAGCGGGCGCATTATGTGACCTGCGACGGCTATGTTACGCTGACAGACGGTACCGGCATCGTTCATATCGCCCCTGCGTTCGGTGAAGACGACGCCCGGGTAGGCCGGAAATATGAGCTCCCGTTCATCCAGATGGTAGACGGCAAGGGCAATATGACGCCGGAGGCTCCCTGCGCCGGTATGTTCGTGAAGAAGGCCGACCCGGAGATCCTGAAGGATCTGGATGCCCGCGGCCTGCTCTTTGACGCGCCCAAGTTTGAACATGATTATCCGTTCTGCTGGAGATGCGATACCCCGCTGCTGTATTACGCCAGAGAGTCCTGGTTCATCCGCATGACTGCCGTGCGCGACGACCTGACCGCCAACAACAATACCATCAACTGGATCCCCGAAAGCATCGGCAAGGGACGCTTCGGTGACTGGCTGGAGAACGTACAGGATTGGGGCCTCAGCCGCAACCGTTATTGGGGCACGCCTCTCAATATCTGGGAATGCAGCTGCGGAAAGCGCCATGCCATCGGCAGCATCGCCGAACTGAAGAGCATGTCGAAGAACTGCCCGGAGGATATCGAGCTGCACCGTCCCTTCATCGACGCGGTAACGCTGGTCTGCCCGGACTGCGGCGGCGAGATGCACCGTGTGCCGGAGGTCATCGACTGCTGGTTCGATTCCGGTTCCATGCCTTTCGCGCAGTATCACTATCCTTTTGAAAACGAAGAGACCTTCAAGAAGAATTTCCCGGCCGACTTTATCAGTGAGGCCGTGGACCAGACCCGCGGCTGGTTCTATTCTCTGCTGGCCATCTCTACGCTGATCTTCAATCAGGCACCTTACAAGAATGTTATCGTGCTGGGCCATGTTCAGGACGAAAACGGTCAGAAGATGAGCAAGTCCAAGGGCAACGCAGTCGATCCCTTTGAGGCACTGCAGACCTACGGCGCCGATGCGATCCGCTGGTATTTCTATATCAACAGCGCCCCCTGGCTGCCGAACCGCTTCCACGGCCGTGCCGTGATGGAAGGCCAGCGCAAGTTCCTGGGAACCCTGTGGAACACTTACGCTTTCTATGTTCTGTATGCCGAGATCGATCAGTTCAATCCGACGGATCATACTCTGGACAAAAAGAGCCTGTGCGCCATGGATAAATGGCTGCTCTCCAAGCTGAATACGCTGATCGGCACCGTAGATAAAGATCTGGAAAATTATATGATCCCCGAAACGGCCAGAGCGCTGGCGGAATTCACCGATGAGCTCAGCAACTGGTATGTACGCCGCTGCCGTGACCGCTTCTGGGCCAAGGGCATGGAGCAGGATAAGATCAATGCCTATATGACGCTTTATACGGCTCTGGTGACTGTGTCCAAGCTGGCGGCACCCATGGTCCCCTTCATGACGGAGGATATTTATCAGAACCTGGTGCGCGGACTGGATCCGAGCGCACCCGAAAGCATCCATCTGTGCGACTTCCCCGCTGCCGATGCGGATATGATCGACACCGAGCTGGAAGAGAAGATGGAAGCCGTCCTGAAGCTGGTCGTGATGGGCCGCGCCTGCCGCAACAACGCCGCCATCAAGAACCGTCAGCCGGTAGCCCGCATTTTCGTAAAATGCCCCGCAAAGCTGGAAAGCTTCTACGGGGATATCGTACGCGATGAACTGAACGCGAAGGAGGTCATCTTCACGGAGGATGTCCGCGAGTTTACCTCTTACAGCTTCAAGCCGCAGATGCGGACCCTCGGCCCGCGCTTCGGCAAGCAGCTGGGCGAGATTCGTACGCTGCTGCAGCAGGTGGACGGCAATGACGCCATGGATGAACTGAACGCGGCCGGCAGCCTGAAGCTGACCCTTTCCACCGGCGAGGCGCTTCTGGGCAGAGACGATCTGCTGATCGATTCCGCGCAGAAGGAAGGCTTTGTGTCCGAACAAAACGGCGAATGGACCGTCGTGGTCGATACCAATCTGAGCCAGGCTCTGCTGGACGAGGGCTTCGTCCGGGAGATCATCAGCAAGGTCCAGACCATGCGCAAGGGGGCCGGCTTTGAGGTGATGGACCGCATCACCCTTTCCTACGAAGGAAACGAGAAGATCGCACAGATCTTTGAAGCATACGGCAGCGATATCTGCGGAGAAGTGCTGGCGCTCAAGCTGATCGGCGGAAAGACGGAAGGCTATTGCAAGGAGTGGAACCTGAACGGTGAAACTGTGACGCTCGGTGTGAAAAAGGAGGCATAATGGCCGGATTTTCCATCAACAAAGCATTATTGAAGCAGCGGATGGCCCAGCTGATCAAGCTGGAACGGGTAGAAAGCCTGGGAATGGCCAGCCGGGAACAGATCTTTAAGGTCCTGGGCCTTGCGCTGCGGGAACAGTTTATGGACGCCTGGATCGCGACCCAGCGAAAGGTCGTGGTGCAGGATCTCAAGACTGTATATTACATGTCCATGGAGTTCCTGATGGGCCGCGCACTGGGCAATAACCTGATCAATCTCGGCGCGCAGCAGGAAGTGAAGGATGTCCTGGCAGAGCTGGGCATGGACCTGAATGAGATCGAAGATCAGGAGCGCGACTGGGCGCTCGGCAACGGCGGTCTGGGCCGCCTGGCTGCCTGTTTCCTGGATTCGCTGGCCACGCTGGGCTATCCCGCCTGCGGCTGCGGCATCCGTTATAAATACGGGATGTTCCGCCAGGTGATCGAGGACGGCTTCCAGAAAGAGCGTCCGGATAATTGGCTGAAGAACGGCAATCCTTTCGAAGTCCGTATGGAAAGCAGAAAGAAGGAGGTCCATTTCGGCGGCTATACGCGCGGCGAAATGGATGCAAGCGGCCGTGTACGCTTCCGCCACGAGGGCTATACCTCGGTCGTGGCGGTGCCCTACGATATGCCCGTGATCGGCTACCGGAACGGGGTCATCAATACGCTGCGTATCTGGAGCGCCGAACCGGTGGAGGAACTGGAACTGAATTCCTTCAACGAAGGTGATTACGATGCGGCCGCAATGGCTCAGGAGCGGGCAGAAACGCTCTGCAAGGTCCTGTATCCGAACGATAATCACTATAAGGGCAAGGAACTGCGCCTCAGCCAGCAATATTTCTTTGTATCCGCCACGCTCCAGAGAGCCGTGGAAAAATATATGGAAACGCACAGCGATATCCACGGGCTGCCGGATAAGGTCGTGATCCAGATGAACGACACGCACCCTACCGTTGCCGTGGCAGAGCTGATGCGCATCCTGCTGGATGACTATGACCTGGAATGGGACGAGGCATGGAACATCACATCCCGTACCTGCGCCTATACCAACCATACCATTATGGCGGAGGCACTGGAGCAGTGGCCTATCGACCTGTTCTCCCGCCTGCTGCCCCGCGTATATCAGATCGTAGATGAGATCAACCGCCGTTTCGTGGCACAGCTGCGGCAGCAGTATCCCGGAGACGAAGAAAAGATCCGGAAGATGGCCATCCTTTACGACGGCAGGGTGCGTATGGCCAATATGGCCATCGTGGGCGGCTTTTCGGTGAACGGCGTCGCCGAGCTGCATACGGAGATCCTGAAAAAGCAGGAACTGAAGGATTTCTATGAGCTGATGCCGGAAAAATTCAACAACAAGACCAACGGGATCACTCAGCGGCGCTTCCTGCTGCACGGCAATCCGCTGCAGGCGGCCTGGGTCACCGGAAAGATCGGCGACGGCTGGATCACGGACCTCTCCCAGATGGAAAAGCTGGCGCCCCTTGCGGACGACGCGGCTGCCAGAGAGGAATTCCGCCGCATCAAGTACCGGAACAAGCTGCGTCTGGCACAGTATATCCAGGAACATAATGGGATCACCGTGGACCCGAATTCCATTTTCGATGTGCAGGTGAAGCGTCTGCACGAATATAAGCGTCAGCTGCTGAACATCCTGCACGTGATGCATCTGTATAACCGGCTGTCGGATTTCCCGGATATCGATCTGTATCCCCGCACCTTTATTTTCGGCGCGAAGGCATCCTCCGGCTACAAGGTAGCGAAGCTGACGATCAAGCTGATCAATAATGTGGCGAAGGTCATCAATAATGATCCCCGTATCGGCGGGAAACTGAAGGTGGTCTTCATTGAAGATTACCGTGTGTCAAACGCGGAAATGATCTTTGCCGCCAGCGATGTCAGCGAGCAGATCTCCACGGCCAGCAAGGAGGCCAGCGGGACCGGCAACATGAAGTTCATGCTGAACGGCGCCCTTACGCTGGGGACCATGGACGGTGCAAATGTGGAGATCGTGAAGGAAGTCGGCGAGGAGAACGCCTTTATCTTCGGTATGAGTGCCGAGGAGGTGATCCGTCACGAGAAGCAGCGGGACTATGATCCGACCAGGATCTTCCGCGAGGACGACGGTCTGCGCCGTGTCCTGCAGCAGCTGGTGAACGGCTTCTACAGCCCCGAAGATCCGGAACTGTTCCGACCGCTGTATCAATCCCTGCTGACCGACAAGGAAAGCGGCTGCGCGGATGCGTATTTCAACCTGGCTGATTTCCGCTCCTATGCGGAAGCCCAGAAGCGCGTGGAAAAGGCATATCGCGACAGAGAGGGCT
>JAZLHR010000051.1:0-5182 GCA_045616945.1 Lachnospiraceae bacterium
CCGGCTGCGGCAAGTCCACCACCGGCCGTGCCATCCTGCGCCTGCTTGAACCTACCTCCGGTGAGGTATATTTTGAAGGCAGGGATGTAACAAAGTTCAGCAGCCGCGAAATGCGCAAGGCCCGTAAGGATATGCAGATCATCTTCCAGGATCCGTTCTCTTCTCTGGACCCTCGCCAGACCGTTCTGCAGGCAATCGCGGAGCCGATCAAGTTCAACCGGCTGCTGACAAACAAGTACGATATCGAGGACCGTGTGTTCGAGCTGATGGAAACGGTAGGTCTGGCAGATCGTCTGATCAACTGCTTCCCTCACGAGCTGGACGGCGGCCGCCGTCAGAGAATCGGCATTGCCCGTGCGCTGGCCTTCAATCCGAAGTTCATCGTATGCGACGAGCCGGTATCTGCGCTGGACGTATCTATTCAGGCACAGATCCTGAACCTGCTGGACGATCTGCAGGACAAGATGAACCTGACTTATATCTTCATCACTCACGACCTGGCTGTCGTCAACCACTTCGCCGATGATATCGCGGTCATGTATCTGGGTCAGCTGATCGAGAAGGCTCCCGCCGAGGAACTGTTCGCGCGTCCGCTGCATCCGTACACGCAGGCTCTGCTCTCCGCTATTCCGGTCCCGGATACGCATCACAAGCAGGATCGTATCCTGATGAAGGGCGAGATCACTTCCCCGATCGAGCCAGGCGACGAATGCCGTTTCGCGAAACGCTGCATGTACGCTACCGATGCCTGCCGCGCCAAGACGCCGGAACTGAAGGAGATCTCCACCGGCCATTTCCTGGCCTGCAGCCGCTACGGCGAAATCTGATCCGCGCTGCGGATGACAAATCATTACAAAGAGGGCAGAGAGCGATCTCTGCTCTTTTTGTGTGGGAAAGGGACGTGCGGAATACGGAAAAACGGCCCGCGGATGCGGGGGATTTTCGTACGATATAAAGAGGGGTTATAGAGAAAAAGGCACATTATATATTTTCGTTTATCGTTTTTCGGGCAGAACATAAATCCCCTGTTAAGCGTTTCTCTACACGTGATAGCGTGGCGAAAACAGGCGGATCATGAAAATAATGAATCGCTATTAGCGCAATTTGCTTTTATCCTGTATGATGATTTGCATGAGGAAGTGTCTGCCGGAAATGTCCGGGAGGCAGCAGTGTACGTTAAACCGGCGCGTCAGGCTGGGGACCTTCGTGTCCGGAAAAAAACAGGAGGGAAAAAATGAAGAAACATGGTTCTTTACGTTTCGCAGCGCTTTTATTGGCTCTGACCGTGCTGTGCGGATTTTCGTTCGGCATGGCTCTGAAGACAAAAGCGGCTGAGGGGACGCAGACAAAGGACGGTGTGAGCGTGACTCTTACCACTGACAAGGATTCCTATGCGAAGGGTGAGACCATCGACTATACCGTTACCGCGTCCGGCGAGAAAAATGTCCGGCTGGATGTCGAGATCTCCGTTGAGGGCGGCGAGGCCCCTGAGATCACGCAGCCGGATGTTCTGTATCTGAAGCCCGATGCCGCAAATCTCTATCTGCCGGTATTGGGAAGCGGCAGGATCGGCAGCGGCATTCTGGTCGGCGACCTTGAACGGCCCTGGCTGTGGACAGTGCTGGCAGTCGCTTCCGGCGCAGCCATTGTGGCGCTGCTGGTCGTGAAGCGCGGCAAAAAGAGCGCTGCGGCTCTGTCGCTGGTGCTCGGTGCCGCTCTGTGCGCGGGCCTGCTGACTTCTGCGCCTGCCAAGGCAGCCGACAATACGATCACCGTGACCGTTCCGGTTACGGTAGACGGGGCGGAAGCAACGGTGAAGGCAGTTGCGGCGGTGACGCCTCTGACCCTTCGTTCCGATATGGAAGCGGCGATCGCCGAGGTGGCCATTGCCTTCCTGAACAAGGGCAGTGCCATTCAGTACTGCTCCCAGGAACTGGACAGCGTGCTCGGCAAGTATTACGGCGGCGCGTACCGTCTGACCGAACATTCCTCCCCCGAGTTCGGTACTGACCATACGACCATTTATTCCGTATGCTCCGACTATGTTTATAAGACCTATGAGACCGCTCTCGGCTACCGGATGTTCGGCTCCCAGAACTATCTGGATGCCGTAACGAATGCTTTCTGGCTCTTTGCCGAGAAGCAGCCCGATGCGATCCGCGGTGAGGATCCCTCGGTCGATACGGTCCTGGCCCGGTATCTGGCCAATTATACTCTGTCCGACAGTGAGATCGGCTGGGGCATGACCGACAAGCACGATATGACGCAGGACGAGTTCCGTGCCTTCCTGGCCGATTGGGAACACAATCTGCGTCCGGGCGATGTTATCCTCGGGACCGGCCACGCGATGCTTTATATCGGCAACGGCCGCGTGCTTGACTGCTGGGGCAGCAAGTACAGCATGACCACCGGTGTGGATGCCGTGGAAAAATGCGGTATCCGTGCCTATAACACGGTAGAGGATCTGTACCTGAACGGCGCACTCAATTCTTACTGGATCGATTCCTCCAACGGCAGTCTGAAGGAATGGTTCTTCGTATGCCGCCCGACCAATATCCTGGTCGTAGATGACGGCGATGGCAACCCGGCCAACGATATTGCCTCCGAGCTGCATAAGGATATCCCCGCGGCTACGCAGACCCGTCTGGCCAACCCCGCTATGGAGATCAGCCGCACTGTGGACATCACCCCTTACGGGACGGCGGCTGCAGGTGAGAACCTGACCTATACGGTCGAGATCAACAACTATTCCAACCGTGAGGATTATCTCGGCTACCGTCATGTGTCCGAACCTTCTTACAGCGGACAGACCTATGAGGGTCTGAAAGTGACAGAGGTCATCCCAGAAGGCACTTCCCTGGTAGCCGGTTCCGTGACCGGCGGCGGAAAACAGGAAGGCAATACCGTGGTATGGACGATCGACCTCAAGGCCGGCGGGCAGGCGAAGCTCAGCTATCAGGTCAAGGTGGAAGCCGCTGTCGGCAGTCAGATCGTCAGCACCGGCGGCACCGTTGGAAATATCCCCATGAATACGATCACGAACCGCGTCGGCGGTGCCAAGCTCGCTGAGAGCGAAAAGCTGGCTGTCCTTGCGGAGAAGCCCGAGAGTGAGTGGAGATCCTTCAATATCAGTTCATGGACTTACGATTTCGATTTCGCGGAGAGCATTTACCGCGAACTGCTCGGCCTGGATCTGGAACTGCCTACCGTGCAGGAGGCTTTGGACGAGGTGTTCGAGACGATCTCCGTTTCCAATGAAGCTCTGTCCATCCGTTACAGCGGCAGCAAGTCCGGCAATGTGATCGTTCTGAAGGAACGCGCCGATGTGGCGGAAGAGTATCAGAATTTCTATGACATGCTTGTGGACGGCTATGTGGGCGGCTGCAAGATGTATTTCCCTGAGAACGGCTCCAATATCAACGAGTTCAATATCGAGTATCTGGAACCCGGCGATATCATGCTCTATGCGAAGACCACGGCCCGCGGCAAGGCGAATGCCTGGACCGTGCTGGTTTATATCGGAGACGGCAGCTTCGTATCGGTGGACAGCTCCCAGAACCTCCGCTTTGTCCCGAACGAAGGACGTTCTTCCTACTTCACGCAGTGGAAAGCCTTCACGCTGGATGTGTTCTTCCTGATCCGTCCTTCGCAGGCAGCTGCGGATATCAACACGATGAAATATACCGGAGAACCGGTCTCTTACCCTGATGAGCCTCAGCCCGGCGTGGTCGACCCCTCGACCTTCGGTACGATCCCGCTGAACGAGGCACACAAGGACGAACTGAGTCATCTGCCCGCCGAGCAGGGCAAGACCAATACCGATTACGCGATCCAGGTCTACAGTGAAGCCGGTATAGATATTTCCGATATGTTTGCGACGACCTCAGGCAAGCACAACTATGCCGACCTGATCAAGGAGAATACGCTTATTACGGGCACCAATATGGCGTACACCTATGTGGAGCCCATCACCAGTGAAGCTGGCTACGCCAAGGCCTTCATCAAGGCTTTGTCCGGCGGCGCCAGCGTCGGCACGACCGATTACAGCGGCTTTACGCTGGATCAGTTCGAAGTCGGTGATATCCTCGAGCTCGGCCGCCGTGCCAGCAGCTTCTATTGGTGCGGTGTTTATATCGGCGGCGGCAGGTTCCTGATGTCCGAAACCTACTCCAAGCTTGCGCAGAAGGCCGGCGACGGCTACGTGGATGTGGACGGCGCGACCGCCGTTGTGAAGAACTACGAGACTTTCGACTTCTCTGCCGGTTCTTACGCGCTGGCCAATCTCGGTGTGAACAGAAGCGTTACCTTTGCGGAACTCTTGGAAAAGGATCCGTATACCGGACTGCCTTTCGAGTTCTTTATGACCTTCCGTCCTTACATGGCCTATGCCAACATCAACAACAGCGGTTCTTCCAGCATGGTCCCGGAAGTGAAGCGCAGCAATGTGGAACTGAACGCTGAAAATCAGGCTGCACTGGCAGCTCTGAAGGCAGCGGATTTTGCCGGTGAAGACATGGCTGTCATCAAGATTACCGCCTTTGCGGAGCGCATTTACAAGGAACTGGGGATCGATATTTCCGATACCACGCAGTCCCTGTCCATCGCGAAGATCCTTTCCAACACCAGTGCTTTCATCGATGCCGGCAGCGGTGATGCCCACGCATACTACTACGCACCTATCGATATGGTGACTCCCGAGTTCGTTCCGATCTATACCGCGGTCTTTGAACCGTTCCGCGGCGGCCCCGAAATGAACGATAAGGAAGGCGTTCCCGTTGCCGAACGCAGCCTGAGCGAGCTGAAGCCCGGCGATATCCTGTATCTGATGTACCGCAGCAAGAGTATTTACTGGGTAGCTGTATATCAGGGCGACGGCAAGTTCATTCTGTGCAAGTACCAGACCGGCCAGAACGGCTCCAAGTCCACGCTGGTCGATATCGTCCTGACGGATGAGACCCTGCAGGATCTGCTGCAGACCTGCCCTGTGAACGGCGAGACCTGGGATTGCTATTTCGTCCTGCGTCCTTATTACGCTTACGAAGATATCAATGCGCTGGTTGTGAAGCCGGAGCCTCCTGTGGAGCCCACTGAGCCCACTGAGCCGACCGAGCCGACCGAGCCGACCGAGCCGACCGAGCCGACCGAGCCGACCGAGCCGACCGAGCCGACCGAGCCGACCGAG
>JAZLHR010000052.1:0-3722 GCA_045616945.1 Lachnospiraceae bacterium
CGACGTAAAGAGCGTGATCGATAATCTCCAAAGCATCATCCGCGGCGTTTCCGATGTGACGCAGGTGGATTTCCGCCTGCGGTTCGATCCGACCCTGGTCCGCGGCATGAGCTACTATACCGGGCCTATCTTCGAGATCGAACTGGCCGGACTCGGCTGCGCAGCCGGCGGCGGCGGCCGCTACGATGAAATGGTCGGCAAATTCACGAATCTTCAGGTGCCTGCCTGCGGACTTTCCATCGGTTTTGAACGGATCATCACTATTCTGCTGGAGCAGAATTATATCTGTCCCGATGCACCTCGCAGGACTGCCTATCTCGTGGAAAAGAATATGCCGGAAGAAAAGATGGCTGAGATCCGCCGCGAGGCACAGGCTGCCAGAAACGCAGGCGCGGAGGTGCTGGTCACGGTCATGAACAAGAACAAAAAGTTCCAGAAGGATCAGCTGACTGCCGAAGGCTACACCGAATTCAGAGAATTTTTCAAAGAAGTCAGGGAGAACTGAATAATGGCAAATGAAACCGTACGCCGTACTTCCTCCGCCAAAAGCAAAGCGGCCAAGAAAAAGAAGAAAAAGCGCATAGTCATAGCCGTCACCTGCCTGCTGCTTGCTGCGGTTTGCGGGATCGTGATTTACGTGGTCAGCTTTATCACCAGAATGCTGAACAATATGCACGAGGATAATACCGCACCGTACCGTTCTGCCGAAGCAACCAAGAAACGCATCATCAACGGGATCGGGGACGGGGACGACCAGACGGAAGGGGAAACTTCCGACATTTCCCGGCCTGAGATCATCGAGACCCAGCCCAATCAGACCGAGCCGCAGCTTCCGGAAGATATCCTGGAAGGCATGAAGGGCTACCTGACCATCGCAGCCTTCGGCATCGACGGCGGAAAGAACCTTCGCTTTGATCCGCAAGCCAACGGCGGCAAGGGTGACTGGATGGACTGGATGAGCGGTGACGTGAATATGCTTGTCTGCGTCAATCTGGAGACCTATGAAGTGAAGCTGGTATCCGTTTACCGCGATACCTATCTGCAGATCAACGACGACACCTACGATAAGCTGACCGATATTTTCACGCGCTATTCCTATTACAACGGAAACAGCGCCAAAGCGGGCGGCCAGTATACCATGCAGTGTCTGAACCGCAACCTTGACCTGAATATGGAAAACTATGTGGTCGTTGACTGGAGCGTGATCTCCGATGTCGTCGATATGATGGGCGGTCTGGAGGTCCCCGTATCTCAGCTCGAAGCGGGCGCCATGAACGGCTTCATCACCGAAACATGTCAGGTCGTAGGCAAGGATTCCACCACGCTGGAAGGCACTTACAGCGAGGATAAACCTACGCTGCTGGACGGTGTACAGACGGTCGCTTACTGCCGGATCCGCAATGTCGGCAACAGCGACTATGCCCGTACCGAACGCCAGCGCGAAGTCATCGGACTGATGCTGCAGAAGGCCAAAGGCCTGAAGATCTCCAAACTCCTCGATATCGTTGAGGTCGCATCGCAGGAGATCTACACGAATATGGACGACAAGACCATTATGTCGCTGGCAACGCATATCCTGCGGAATCCCCGATTCAACATCGTGGATACGACCGGGTTCCCGTACAAGCCCGTTTGGACGGAATATTACGAAGGATACATTTATTCCAGAGATGTCTGCTCCGAAGTCACGCAGCTGCATCAATATCTGTACGGCGATATGGATTTCCGTCCTTCGCCGCAGGTCCACAGCGTGGAAGACTTCATCAATCATAAGATCCAGACGGATTTCTGACCGGCATCGTCCGGAGGATAATGGCAGCGGCTTGTTAAATTGTATTTGACAAGCCGCTGCTTTGTGACTATACTACGGTTGATAAAAAAATCACAAGGAGGAGCAGCATTATGACTGTTTCACCGCTTCAGCAGGCGAGATATGCCTACAATCCCAAGCTTCCCGGCATGCTCAGACAGGGCATTGCCGATATTGCCATGGTCGAAGGCGAGGCGACCGAAAGCGTAGCCGACCAGGAAAAGATCAAAGCTTTATTTCCCAATACATACGGTGAGAAAGAGATCACTTTTGAAATAGGACGCAGCACCGCTGCCTCCAAAAAGCAGACCATCGGTGTGATCCTTTCCGGCGGGCAGGCTCCCGGCGGACATAATGTCATCTGCGGTCTGTACGATGCCCTCAAGGCTGCCAGCAAAGACAATGTTCTTTACGGCTTCTGCGGCGGTCCCAGCGGCCTCCTGGAAGACCAATATGTCGTCTTCGACGACGCATTCATCGGTGCCTACCGCAATACCGGCGGGTTCGATATCATCGGTTCCGGACGTACCAAGTTGGAAACGGAAGAGCAGTTCCGTGAGGCCGAAAAGGTATGCCGCAAGCACGGTATCACGGCCATCGTCATCATCGGCGGCGACGATTCCAATACGAACGCAGCCGTTCTGGCCGAATATTTTGCCGCTCATCAGTCCGGCATCCAGGTGATCGGCTGCCCGAAGACCATCGACGGCGACCTGAAGAATGCGGATATCGACTGCTCCTTCGGCTTCGATACCGCCACCAAGACATACAGCGAACTGATCGGCAATATCGAGCGCGACGCAAAATCCGCCGGAAAATATTGGCATTTCGTAAAAGTCATGGGCCGCAGTGCTTCTCACGTGGCATTGGAGTGCGCCCTGCAGACCCAGCCGAATATCTGCCTGATCTCCGAAGAAGTTGCCGCCAAGAAGATGTCTCTGGCCGAGATCACCAACCAGATCGCCGATTCCGTTGAGAAGCGTGCCGCTGCAGGCATGAACTACGGTGTTGCGATCATTCCCGAAGGCGTAGTCGAGTTCGTTCCCGAATTTTCCGCTTTGATCGCCGAGATCAACGAAATGCTTGCCGGTGAAAAAGCTGCTGCGTTCAATGCGCTCGGCAGCTGGGCAGAAAAGCAGGACTATATCCGGAACGGTCTTTCCGAAAAGGCATGGGCCGTATTCAGCTCTCTGCCCGAAGCGATCGGTCAGCAGCTGTTCCTGGAACGTGACCCGCACGGCAATGTTCAGGTTTCTCTGATCGAATCCGAAAAGCTCTTCTCCTCCATGGTCAAAGCAGAGCTTGCGAAGCGCAAGGCTGCCGGCACTTATACCGGTAAATTCAGCGCCCAGCATCATTTCCTCGGCTACGAAGGCCGCTGCGCCTTCCCGTCCAATTTCGACGCGGATTATTGCTATTCCCTGGGATATAATGCATTCCTGCTGATCGCCTACGGCCGGACCGGGTATCTTTCCAAGGTTTCCGGACTGCAGAAGCCCGCTGAACAATGGGTTGCCGGCGGTATGCCTATCACCAAGATGATGAATATGGAACGCCGTCACGGCCAGGATAAGCCCGTTATCCGCAAGGCACTGGTCGAACTGGACGGAAAGCCTTTCAGCTACTTTGCCGCCCGCAGAGAAGCATGGGCCGTCGAGACGTCCTATGTATATCCGGGTGCTATCCAGTACTACGGCCCGGCCGAGGTTTGCGATGCCGTGACCAAGACGCTTGCACTGGAAAAGAACTGATATAAGCTTCATAAAAATATCCGTAAATTCCCAAAGTAAATCCCACAGTAGATAAACGCTTGGATTTAGTATGGGAAATCGATGAATTTAGTGTGGGAAAAGGAGAAAAAGCAGGAGAAAATCGGGAAAATCAAAGGGCTTTTTACATGGGAAATAAGCCT
>JAZLHR010000053.1:0-9597 GCA_045616945.1 Lachnospiraceae bacterium
TCAATTATACCATGGGCTTTACCAAGCCGATTGATCGATTGTCAAGATGCGGGAGATCTCCCCTAGAGGGGGACATTCTTCCTCTTTTTGAGAGGAATAAAGAGTAACTATTAACCTTACAAAAACTATTATACGAGGAGAATAAATTATGCTGACCGAAATGCAGCGAATCCAAATGCTTCAGGCGCCCGCGGGCCGGGTCGACGCGGTACTGGATACCGATACCTACAACGAGATCGATGACCAGTTTGCCCTCGCTTACATGCTTGAAAGCGGCAGCCGGATCCGCACGAAAGCGATTTTTGCAGCCCCGTTTTACAATGCCAATTCCGCAAGCCCCGCTGACGGAATGGAAAAGAGCTATGACGAGGTCCTGAAGCTGCTTTCCCTTATGAAGCGCACGGATTTGGTCCCTTTTGTCAAAAAAGGCTCGCGCGGATATCTGCGCGACGAGCATACCCCGCAGGAGAGTGAGGCGGCCCGGTATCTCATCGAGCTTTCGAAGGATTATTCCCCGGAAAATCCGCTCTATGTCGTTGCGATCGGTGCGATCACCAATATCGCGTCGGCGCTCCTGCTGGACGAGACCCTGAAAGAGCGGATCACGGTCATTTGGCTCGGCGGTCATGCTCAGCATTACTCGGATACCAAAGAATTCAATATGTATCAGGATATCGCTGCCGCAAGGATCGTATTCGGCTGCGGCGTGCCCCTCGTGCAATATCCCTGCAAGGGCGTCGTATCGGCTTTTCAGGTGAGCGAGGCAGAACTTGACCGCTGGCTCAAAGGGGCCAATCCCCTCTGCGATTATCTGGCCGTACATACAAAAGAAGCCGCCTGTGCCTATGCGGCGGGGAAGCCGTGGACAAGAGTGATCTGGGATGTGACGGCTGTTTCGTGGCTGACGGGAAGCTTCTGCGGGCATCGGCTGATCGCCGCGCCGCAGCCCGAATATGACTTTACCTACGGCAGCGTCCCCGATGCGCACCTGATGCAATATGTTTACTATATAGACCGGGACAAGCTCTTTCTCGACCTGGTGCAGAAGCTTACCGGCCGGCAGTTCTGATCGGTATTGCGGGAGGACCGGTGCGGTGTCTGTTCCGGGTCTCATCCCGAAGTTTTGCCTGCCGGGAGCCGGCCCTGCGTTGACCCTTGAAGCCGGGAAAGCAGTATGGTACAATACCCGCAGGGAAGCGGACGCTGCGCTTACGGCGCGTGAGGCTGCATTCCCGGAAAACGGATACTACGGGAGGCTGTAATGAAGACACTGATAAAAAACGGCAGGATCTATGACGGAACAGGCGCGGAGCCATTTGAAGGCAGCGTTCTCATTGACGGAGAAAAGATCGTCGGTGTCGGTGCTTTGGACGAAGCGGAAGCGGACCGGGTCATCGACCTCGGCGGAAAATCGCTTGCTCCCGGATTTATAGATATCCATTCGCACAATGACTGGTTTGCCATCAAAAAGGAACCTCTCAAATATTTCGATCCCTTTATCCGGCAGGGCATCACGACCTTCGTCACCGGAAACTGCGGTCTGTCCGCCATCGGCTTCGAGGACGGCACGGAAAATATCGGCAGGATCGGCGGCGGTCTGTTCGGATTTCACGATACGACGGGAAAATACGGGACGTTCGGGGCCTATCAGGCCGCAGTGGACCAGAAAATGCCCTGTAATACTGCCGTGCTGGTGGGACATTGTTCGGCAAGAGCTTCCGTAGCCGGATATGAAAACCGGAAACTGACGCCCGAGGAAGAAGAAAGGATGCTGGGCATCCTGGAAAAAGCCCTGCAGGAGGGCGCCGCGGGCATTTCGCTCGGGCTGATGTACGAACCGGGTCTTTACGCGGATACGGAGGAACTCAAAAAAGTAGCGGCCCTGTGCTGCAGATACAACAAGCCGCTGACGGTTCATCCGAGGGCGGAAAGCAAGGTCTCCATGTCCTATGACAAGCTTCTGGGACGTTCGCATCTGCTGCGTGCCGAAGATGAACTGGCCGAGATCGCCAAGGGAACGAATCTGAAGCTGCAGCATTCTCACGCGATCTTCGTCGGCCGCCAATCCTTCCGGGACAAGGACGAATTCCTGAAGATCCAGAATGAGCTGCGCGCCGCGGGCGTAGACGCCATGTTCGATATTTACAATGAAACGCTGGGCGTTTCGGTCATCACGGTCATCCTTCCCGCATGGTATCAGGGAATGAGCCGGGAGGAGCGGAAAAAGCCTTTCAACAGGTTGAAGCTGCGTGTATTGGTATCGGTGTCCGCATTGCTGCTGGGCTTCGGCTTCAAGGACATCCAGATCGCCTATATCGGACCCGGTTATGAGAAGTACGAAGGGAAGACCGTTCATGAGATCGCAGCCGAAAACGGAAAATCCGATCTGGATATGTACCTTCAGCTCTGCGAGGAGAGCAATTTCCAGGGCCGCGTGAACATGGGACCTTATACGACTCCCGAGATCATCCGCGAGTTTGAACATAATCCCAACTGCCTGTATATGACCGATGCGTGGGTGGAAGATCACGGTGTCCAGAATCCCGCCATTTACGACTGCTTCCCGAAATTCCTGCAGGATTCCCTGAAGGGCATCGGCGATACGCTCCCCGCGACCGTGCGGCGTATGACCGGCGCTGCGGCGGACCGCTTCATGCTGAAAGACCGCGGATATGTGAAGCCCGGCTGCTATGCCGATCTGACTGTTTTCGACGAGGCCGCCATTCTTGCTGCCGTGCCGGATAAGACCTGCTCCTTCGGAATCGAAAAGGTCTTTATCAACGGCGCGCAGGTCCTGGACGGCGGCCGGCTGGATACGGAACTGCTGAAGACCAGCGGACAGGCGATCACGGTATAGATCGCCCCGAAGAGAGGGAGACTGCTTTGCTTCCGGAAATAATACAAAATCGCCTGTTCGGCCTTTCGGACCGGGCAGGCGATTTGCTTTTTTGAGGATCGTTGGTGATCTTTTTGTATTGGGAATGTGAAGAATTCCGCTTCCTACCGTTTTGAGGCTTTGCGCCTGTTCCGGCTGCCGGTATCCGGCAGCATCCATATCGCGGCAAGTGACGCGCAGGGGAAGATGAGCGCCGCCAGGATCCCGGTCTCCAGTCTGCCGCCGCAGCGGTCCGCGACAAAACCGACCAAAGAAGGCCCCACGGTGCAGCCGATATCTCCGGCGCAGGCCAAAAATGAAAACATGAGCACGCCGCCGCGCGGCAGAAGCTTGGAACCCATGGAAAGGGTCCCGGGCCACAGGATGCCGACGCCCAATCCGCACAGACCGCAGCCGAGCAGACTGCCGAGCGGCCAGGGCGAAAAGACCACTGCCAGATATCCGGCGATGCAGATGCCGGAGCAGACCAGCATATATTTCCGAATGGAGATATTCTCACCTATCTGCGCGTAGAACAGCCTTCCGAAGCCGCTGAGCAGGGCAAATAGCAGCGGACCGAGCAGATCTCCCTGCGTTTTCGGCACTCCCAGACCGTTTTCCGCCAGTGCGGAGGCCCATTGGGAAATGGCCAGCTCCGCGGCACCGGCGGCAGTCATCAGAACCAGTGTCCGGATGAATACCTTCTGCTTCAGCAGTTCGCGGGCACTGAGGCCGGAACCGGTTTTGTCGGCCTCCAATTGAAAGATCGGCACCTTCAGAAAAGCGATGCCGTCCGCGATGGGGATGAGTGCCCAGAACAGACTCAGCCACTCCCAATGATCTTCCCCGAAGAGCACGAAAAACAGAGTGGAAAGCAGAATCACACCGGCCAGCCCCCAATTGAAAAAGGAATGGAGCAGGCTCATCAGGCGCGTATGGTTCGGGCTGGGGCAGGCTTCTACGATGGGGCTGACCATGACTTCGATGAAGGCGGCCCCGAGAGAGTAGAAGAAGGCGGCGATCAGGATCCCGTAAAAGGGCGTCCGGAAGCTGTTCGCCAGGAGCGGCAGCAGGATCAGTCCGATCGCGGAAAACGCATTGGCAAGCAGAATGCCGGTACGGATGCCGATTTTTTTAAGCAGGGACGGGATCAGCAGATCGCATAGGATCTGCAGGGAGAAGGTTACGGTAACGAGCAGAGAAAGCTGTGCCAGTGACACGCCGTAGCGGGTCTGAAACAGTACGAACAGCAGCGGGGCAAACTGGCAGGCGATCGCCTGTACGATATAGTCGGTAAAAGCGGCAAAAAGCGTGCTGCGGTAAGATTCGATAAGCTTGGAAGACAAGATATTTCTCTCCTGAAAATACGACAAAAAATAAGCAGAGACCCGAAGGCCTCTGCCGTATTGTATCAGATAGAACGGGAAGAATCAACCCTTGCGGCGGCTCCAAGCCTTCATCAAAAGGGGCATGAACACACCGCCCTGTACGCTGCGGGCGATAAATCTTTCGTAATATCCGGTTTCCGTGTTGTAGAAATCAGAGAACGGAACGTGAGATTCCGATTCGCGCAGGAACTTTGCCAACGGCTTCATCAAAGCCATACGGCTCTTTTTATCGTCCGCCATGGCAGCGACCCACATGGTCCAGTCGGACTTGGTATATTCGCAGCGGGAATCGAGCGGCAGACCGTACGCATTGAGGCGGGGCAGGTAGCTGGCGATCTCTTTCCGGTAGAATTCATCCGGCAAAATGCCGAATTTCATCAATTTGTCCCAGACAAGATTGTATTTTTGGCTCCAACCGGTCTTTTCAAAGGTCAGATACGTATAGCCGCCTGCATCGGCGCGGGCCAGCCAGCTATCGCCCATCGCGTGGGCTTTCTGACGCAGCTCGGCGGCTTTTTCGGTCTGGCCGATCTTGTTCAGGATCCAACTGTATGCCGCGACGCCCATGATGGCTTTGGCGGAAAGGTTCACATTATGCGCCAGATGACCGGCAAAATCGTCCGTGCAGAGCTGCTCGCCGGGATCTTCGCCGTACTGCAGCAGGTATTGATTCCACTTTTCCAGCAGATCCAGATTTTCCTTGATGAGGCCGAATTTGCCGTCGGCAAAGGCCGCGGAGGCCAGCATCAGGATCATGTTGGCGCTTTCTTCAACCGGCATCTGCTTCTTGAAATTGTATGCGTCCACACTGGCGGGGTAGAGGTAGTAGGGCGCGATCGTGTTGCCCTCGGAGTGGTTCTGATTCCGCAGATAAGCGGCGTAGATCTGTCCGTTGAGTACCGGGTAGCGGCCCACATCGTGCGGCGCGAAATCGTAATGCCAGATGGGCATCCGGCTGAATTTCAGAACGGGGCGGCACATGGCACGCACGAGTTCGGGGCAGTAGAGCAGATACAGCGGCACGGAGGGATAGCTGACGTCTACGGTCGCGGCGCAGCCGTTGGAGTCGTTTTCTTTGGAAATGAACAGCAGGTCGCCGTTCTTGTCGGCCACCAGCTTATGGGCGGCTACGGACTGGCGGTAAGCAGCGGTGACGATCAGGGCATAGTCCCTGCCGCCGATCTTTTCCGCGTCGGCCAGCAGCTTTGCGTCAAAGGCTTCGCAGCGGGAGAGCAGGGCATCGTGCTGCTGACTGAATTCCTGCATGGCCTGCGTGATGGTTTTGCCGTTTCTGGCGTAATAGGCCGGCAGAAGCTGTCCGAAATAATTGATGGAAGCGATATCGTCATATCCGACCAGCAGGGAGAAGGAACAGGGCTCCTCGCAGACCTTGACGAAATCCAGCGTAATGGCGGATTTTTCGGTCGAGAAGGTAATATTGCCGTCCTTCGTGCCGAGGAAAAGATATCCCCAGTCCTGTGTCAGATGATCGCCGGAACCGGAAAGCGGTTTCTGCTGCATCTGGCCCATATAACCGAGCTTCAATTCGCCGTCGGCAAAAAGGTCGCGGCGCATACGGGGCGTGTTTTCACCGGCATAGACGGTATCCTCGGAAAAGTTCAGATTGACGGAGACATTATGCTTCTTGCCGTCGGTAAATTCCAACTTGTAATCCACGAAGCTGATCGGTGTGGAAAGAATATCCAGATCATCCGACAGCAGCGGCGAAGTAAAGCGCAGGGTCAGACGGATCCCGAGATCTTCATATACGTAGACGGAACTGAGAGGGGTGACCACGGTATCCGTGCAATGCAGGGGACTGTCGCCTCCGCGGCCGAAATAGCGGCGGGGAAGTCCGTCTATTTTGATGGTACCCAGCATACGCTTGGGCGCACCGGCCCAGTGGCGGGAATCATCTGCCGTCGGCAGCTTGGCTGTCTGCCACCAGCTGAACATGGGATCATGCGTAATAAGCGGGATCGCAGGGAGAGAAGTAGTATATTGCATAGGAAAACCTCCGATGATGTGGGCGGGAAGAGGCCCTTTTCAGTGCCGGATCCGGATGCCGGCCGCTCCCGTAAGAGTAGCAAAAAAGAGGGAAAATAGCAAGATAAAGCTCCCCGAAAAATATATTCGGGCTTCAAGGTCGTAAAAATCCTGTTTTTGTGGTATGATTATGCAAAATATCAGATCCTGTGAGGTGCGTATGAAGAAATCAAACGCAAAAGCATTGCTGCCCATCCTTGTGTTCCTGGTCCTGTACCTGGGACTGGGACTCGTTTTTGAATACTGTCTGAAGATCCCGATGGGGTTTTACAACATCCCCGTCGTCGTGATCTTCCTGATCGCGCTGCTGTTCGCCTGTCTGCAGAACAAGGCTTTGAGCTTTGAGCAGAAGCTGGCGGTAATGGGCAAAGGCATAGGCGACCCGAATATTATTACCATGGTCCTGATCTTCATGGCTGCCGGCATATTTGTCGGGGTGGTAGGCAGAAGCTCGGCCAACAGTGTGGCGTATTTTATCCTGTCCCTGATCCCGGCGAAGTTTTCCGTCGCGGTCCTGTTCGTGGTCAGCTGCTTCGTCTCCGTGGCAATGGGGACTTCCGTCGGTACCATTACGCTGATCACGCCGATCGCCGTGGCAGTTGCCGGAGCTTCCGGTTTTTCGCCCGCGCTCTGCATTGCGACCGTGATGGGCGGAGCCATGTTCGGCGACAACCTGTCTTTCATTTCCGATACGACCATCGCGGCCTGCAACGGTCAGGGCTGTGCCATGAAGGATAAATTCCGCGAGAATTTCGGGATCGCCCTGCCGGCGGCACTGGTCACGCTGGCCTTGATCCTGGTGTTCTCCCTGAAATCCTATACGGGAGGCGCTGTTGCCGGGGAGTATCATTTGCTGCAGATCGTTCCCTACCTGCTGGTGCTGATCGGCGGGATCATCGGTATCAATGTATTCGTCGTTCTGCTCATCGGCATCGTTTCCGGTTCGGTCATTATGCTGGCGACCGGCGCGACCGAAGCGACCGCGCTTCTCGGCGATATGGGCAGCGGCGCGGCCGGTATGTTTGAAACGACGATGGTGGCCATTCTGGTTTCCGCGATCTGCGCTTTGATCCGGGAATTCGGCGGTTTCGAGGCTCTGCTCGGCTGGATCCGCAAGGTATTCAAGGGCCGGAAGGGCGGTCAGCTCGGCATGGGCCTTTTGGTGGGCGCTATGGATATCGCCACCGCGAACAATACCGTGGCGATCGTGATGGCCAATCCGATCGCTAAAGAGATGTCCGAGGAATACGGGATCTCTCCCCGCAAGGCCGCCTCGATCCTGGATACCTTCTCCTGCATTTTCCAGGGCATCCTGTCCTACGGTGCTCAGATGCTGGTGGCTCTTTCCGCTGCGAAGGAACTCGGATATGCGGTCAGCGCGTTCGAGGTGCTCGGCAAGCTGTTCTATCCCTTTATGCTGGCGGTCAGCTCCCTGGTCTTCATCTTTTTTGTCGGAAATAAGAAAAACAAGTAAGAAACAGTCAATACAGGCACAAAAAATCCCCTGCACTTCCGGAAGCGGACGGTGCAGGGAATTTTGTATCGTCAGAAAACAGTGACTTCCTGCGCGGCCAGGACGCGGCCGCCGGGTTCGACGCTGTGGGTGAGCCAGACATTACCGCCGATCACGCAGTCATCGCCGATGACCGTGGTGCCGCCGAGGATCGTGGCACCGGCGTAAATGACGACGCGGCTGCCGATATCGGGATGACGCTTGAGCCCCTTCACGGGGTTGCCGTTTTCGTCCAGATCAAAGCTCTTGGCGCCCAGGGTCACGCCCTGATACAGCTTTACATGGTCGCCGAGCGTCGCGGTTTCTCCGATTACCACGCCGGTCCCGTGGTCGATGAAGAAATGGCTGCCGATGGTGGCGCCGGGGTGGATATCGATGCCGGTCAGACGGTGCGCGTATTCCGTCATCATACGGGGCAGGAGCGGGACCTTCATCACAAAGAGCAGATGGGCCAGCCGGTAAATGGTGATGGCCTCGAAAGCCGGATAGGAGAGCATGATCTCCTGCGTATTTCTGGCGGCAGGGTCGCCCTCATAGGCCGCGGTCACATCGGTGTCGAGCAGCGCCTTGACATCCGGCAGCGCTTTCAGGAAATCCGCAACGGTCGTTTCCGGCGCGGGAAGGGAAGGGGCGCAATCGCGCAGCATATCGTACAGAAGCACGGAGGCGCGCTCCAGGCGGCTGCTTACGACGATGGGCGAGGGCTCAAGGATCTTATTGCCGATGGCAAATACCTGCGGCCACATGGCGCCGCGCAGCAGGTCGATCAGTTCGATGACCTGTCCCTTCAGACCGACATTTTCGTATTGTTCGGCACCTGCTTCGTCATTCAGCAGTCTGCCGGAGAGTTCCCAGAGAAAGGCAGGGGAAACGGGAGCTTTTCCGATTTTGTTCATGATGGACCTCCTTACGCAAACAGAGAGGAAAGATAGCGCTCGCCGGTATCGGTCATCAGCGCAACGACGGTTTTTCCGGTATTTTCTTCTTTTTGAGCTTCGCGGATGGCTGCGAGGAGTGTCGCGCCGGAGGAAATGCCTACCAGCAGACCTTCCGCGGCGGAGCAGAGCCGGGCAGTTTCATAGGCTTCGTCACCGGAAATGACCGCGACAGAATCGCAGACGTTCCGGTCCAGCACTGCGGGGATAAAGTTCGCGCCGATGCCCTGGATGTGGTGAGGTGCGGCAGTCCCTCCGGAAAGGAGAGGAGATTCGGCCGGCTCGACCGCGACGACGCGTATGGCGGGATTTTTTTCTTTCAGGAAATGTCCGGTGCCGGTAATCGTCCCGCCGGTGCCGACAGAGGCAACGAAAATATCCACCTTGCCTTCCGTATCTTCCCAGATCTCGGGACCGGTGGTCAGATAATGCGCCTTGGCGTTGTCGGGATTGTCAAACTGCCCGGGAATAAAGCTGCCGGGAAGGGAGGCTGCCAGTTCCTCCGCTTTCGCGATGGAACCGCTCATGCCCTGTGCGCCGGGAGTCAGGACCAGCTCGGCTCCGAAGGCCTTCATCAGACTGCGGCGTTCGGGGGACATGGTGTCCGGCATAACGATGATCACGCGGTAGCCGCGCGGTACGGCGACCATGGCCAGCCCGATGCCCGTATTGCCGGAGGTGGGCTCAATGACGGTCGCTCCGGGCTTCAGCAGACCTTTCTTTTCCGCCTCATCCAGCATGGTCTTCGCGGGGCGGTCTTTTGCGGAACCGCCGGGATTAAAGCTTTCCAGCTTCAGCAGGAGGCGGGCTTTCAGCCCGAACTGTTTTTCCAAACGAAGC
>JAZLHR010000054.1:0-19643 GCA_045616945.1 Lachnospiraceae bacterium
TGCCGCCGAGAACTGCGCGGTGTCACCGAACACCGCGCATTCAGCGAAGCGCCGAACGGAAACGCATCAGGCGTTTCCGCAGAGTCGCGAGCGGTCGGCAGGGCACGCAGCGGCGAGGCTTTCAGCCACAAAAAAAGCCCCTCCGGCGATAATCGCTTTCAAGGCGTGCTGGGAAGGGTGGGAGGGACCGGGAGGCAGGGAGGGGGCGGCCTCGCAACTCGGTCCCCTCCCTGGCCTCCCGGAAAACCAGATTATGAAGAAAAATAGTGTTTAGCCGCACCCCGGTAAGGTTGGTGAGGGAAGGAGCCGCCGCCCCTGCCCCGGCAGGGTTGGTGAGGGATAGGGGCAGCCGCCCCTGCCCCGCAGCAAGAGAGTGCGAACCGCAGCGGTTCGTCAGACTTTAAAAATACTCCCCCCGATAAACTCCTTCAGCAGCGAATTCTGCGGTACCAGTGTGCTGTCGGCTCCCAGGAAATAGTCCAGGAATTTCAGCAGCCGTTTGGCTTCCGGATATTCCGGCGCATCCTCCGGGATGCCGAAAAGGATCTGCTCCGCGTAAGATTTCAGTACGGAAAGCTCATATACGAGCGAAGAATTGAAGATGACATCTGCCTGTTCCTGGAACGGGAAGATATTTCGCTCCTCGCCGCGGCGTACGGACGGCCAGCGGGCGAGCGTGTCCTGCGCGGAATTGCCGCGTGTGCGGGCATCCCGGACCATGCGGCGCAGCAGGCGGCCGTCGGTAGAAGGGATGCGGTTGTGGCAGTCGATATTTGTCTGCAGCAGGGCGCTGATGTAGATGCGGAACTTGCCTTCGGACGGGATGCGGTAGGTGAGCTTTTCGTTCAGGCCGTGAATGCCTTCGATCACCAGAATATCGCCTTCCTTTAACTGCAGATAGTTGCCTTTGTATTCCCGGCGGCCCTGCTTGAAGTTGAAGGTGGGCATTTCCACCCGTTCGCCGGCCATGAGCGCCAGCATGTCGTTATTGAACTGCTCCAGGTCGATGGCTTCCAGCGCTTCAAAATCCAGTTCTCCGTTTTCGTCCCGCGGAGCATCGCAGTTGTTCACATAATAGTCATCCACGGCAATGGGATGCGGGGACAGCCCCAGCGCCCGCAGCTGTACGGACAGACGGTTCGAAAAACTGGTCTTGCCGGAAGAGGAAGGTCCGGCGATCATGACAAAACGGACCGAGGGCCGTTCGGCGATCCTGGCGGCAATATCGGCGATCTCTTTCTCCTGGCGGGCTTCATCTGCCAGGATCAGCTCGGTCATTTCCCCGTCGGCGATCTTCTGATTGATATCCCCGACATTGGATACTCCCTGCTGTGCGCTCCATTTTTCCGCATTGTGCAGCGTCCGGAACAGTTTGGGAGAGGGAACGAAAGGAGCCACTTCCTCCGGCGAGCCCGAGCCGGGCAGTGCCAGCACGAGCCCTTCTTCATAAGGGATGAGGCGGAATGCGGTCAGATATCCGGCCGAGGGGACCATATAGCCGTAGTAATAATCCGTATAGTCCTCCAGATGGTACAGATGTACCCGCGAGGTCCGGCGGAAGCGCAGCAGCAGGTCTTTTTCGGGCTGGCCGTGTTCACGGAAAAATCTGCGGGCATCGTCGATATGCTCGGAAGTCTTCCGGAAGGGAACATTTGCCCGGACCATCTCCTCCATGCGGCTCTGCAGGTGCGTGGCCAGGGCGGCATCGGGCTTCCGGCAGCCGAGCAGTTCGATATACAGTCCCTTGTTGACGGAATATTTGCTGCGCAGGGTCACGCTTTCGCCGAATTCATCGTGAACGGCCTTGCACAGAAGCATCAGACAGCTGCGTTCATAGGTGCGTGCGCCGTCGCGGTCCGAAGCCGTGATGAAGCTGACCGTGCAGTCGCCGGGGATCGGCTTGGAAAGCTCACGGTATTTGCTGCCGACGCAGGCAAGCAGGATGCGGTGGGGAAAATCGGGCTGTGCCAGACGGGCCAGATCCTCATATACGGCGCCCTTCGGCAATCTGTAGGTTTTGTGATTGACAGTCAGTTTCATTTGTATATCCTCCTGAGCGCGGCACGGGGGCCGATGCGGCTGAAGCGTTCACGCAAGGTCTTCCAGCTTCAGCAATGTGAGTATGTATATTTTCAGGGCTTCCATAAGTTCCTGTTCGGCGATCCCTTCTTCGGCACCGTGGATCTTTCCGACAAAATCGGGTGTCTTTCTGGCCGGCCTTTCCGGACCGAACGCCACCGTGTTCCGCAGATGTTTTGCATAGGTGCCGCCGCCGATGGTGAAGGAAGGGGAACTGTCGCCGGTGACTTCCCGGTAGGACGCGAGACAGGCACCGATCTCGGGCGAAGACGGATCCAGATACAGATACGGCGATTCTTCTTCCAGGATGATATCTGCGCTGCCGCCGGCGGTCTGCTCCAAACGGCGGCGGATGATATCGCCGGAAGAGGAAGTGGGATACCGACAGTCGAGACTGGCGCTGAAGCAGCCGTCCTCACCGATCTGCATTACCCCGGATACCGCGGTGAGCGGCGTGAAAATATCGTCGCGGCTGTCGATGCCTGCGGCGCTGCCGTCCCAGGCCGCGTGGACTTTCTCCAGGAACCGGAAATACGGCTCCTCCGCGGGGGAAAGCAGCTGCTGTGCCAGCAGTTCACGGATCAGCAGCCCCAATGCGTTGACAGTGCCTTCCGGGTGAGCCGCATGGCCGCCTTTTCCGTGCGCGATCAGACGGAAGCCGCCCTGCTCGGGAATGACTTCCAGGCCGGGGACCGCGGCGGGCGTTTTGCCGCAGCGGAGCAATGCCTCGGCTTTGCCGGGGACTGCATTGACCGCGCTGCCGCCGGCGATGAAACGCACGTTTTCCGCTTTGCAGCAGGAACGGAGCGAAAAGCGGGCAATGCCCTTTTCTCCGTGGATAAGCGGAAATTCCGCATCCGGGCTGATGGCGAAGCGGGGCGCGGGCTGATGTTTTTCATAATAGACCATATCCTGCATCCCGGTCTCTTCGTCGGCACCGATGATGGCTCGTACGGGATAGGGCAGCCTGCCGGCGTGCTCCTGCAGGAATGCCAATGCGTACAGGCAGAGCACGGTCGGCCCCTTATCGTCCAGAACGCCCCGGCCGAGCAGCCAGCCTTCCCTGCGGCGCAGCGTGAAGGGGTCTGCCAGCCAGCCCTCTCCCGCAGGGACTACATCCACGTGGGTGACGGTCGCCAGATATTCCCGGCTCTCACCGGGAACGGCAGCGAAGCCGACGTAGTTATCGCAGCAGACGGCCTGCAGGCCCAATCTTTCCGCCTGCCGCAGTGCGGTATGCAGGGCGGCAGCGGGCCCCGGCCCGAAGGGCATCGTATCAGCCGCCGGGCCTTTTACGCTCGGAACGGCAGCGAGCTCCGCGATATCCCGGATGATCTGCTCCCGGTGTTCCGAGATGAAAGCATCGATGAGGGAGGCGGCGGTATCGTAATCAAATTCTTTCATGGATATTCTTCTTTCGGACGCAGCTGCGCGGAGGCACATCTGCAGGTATTTGAGCGCGGATCACGGAAAAGGTGAAGACCCTCTCCCTCAGTATAGCACGAAAATCCTTCCGGAAAAAGATAATAACGGAAACCCCGTTTACTTTTTCTCCGAAATATGATAGAACACCGATACCGGAGCCGGGCAGATGATCGCAGGGCCGCATGGCCGTGAGGAAAGTCCGGGCTTCACAGGGCAGGATGCCGGATAACGTCCGGCGGAGGCGACTCCAGGGAAAGTGCAACAGAAAACATACCGCCGGGGCAACCCGGTAAGGGCGAAAAGGCAGTGCAAGAGACTACCGCTTCTCCGGTAACGGGGAAGGCAGTGTAAACCCCATCCGAAGCAAGACCAACAGAGAGCATAAGGCGGCCCGTCTGCTCTCGGGTAGGTCGCTCGAGCCCCCGGCAACGGAGGGCCTAGATAGATGATCATCCAACGACAGAACCCGGCTTACCGCTCGACTCCGGTATTTTCAGCGGCATCAAAGAGTGTATATCTACTCATATTATGCAAATAATTATGAGGCAAGGCAGGACTTTTCACAGAGGCCCTGCCTTTTTATTCTGTCTTTTCGGTTGATGTATGAATAAATGAAAGATACAGAAGTAAAACACTTAAAAAAAATAATTGACAGAAAAAAATCAGGGTGATAGAATGCGCACATTATTATTTTCGCTCCTGTGAATAACCTCTCACAGCCGCGAGTAAGAAGGAGGATTTTAGGAATGAAGAAGTTTTTTGCAGCATTGTTGGTGCTTGCGATGGTCATCACTTCCCTGACTGCCTGCGGCGGGAAGGATACCGGTAAAATTATTGTCGGCGCGACCGGCCCTACGACCGGTGGTACGGCTATTTACGGCCAGTCCGCTAAGAACGGTGCAGAGATCGCTGTTGCCGAGATCAATGCCAAGGGCGGCCTGCAGTTCGAGCTGCTTTTTGAGGATGACGCGCATGACGCCGAGAAGGCCAAGAATGCTTTCAACAAGCTGATGGATAAGGGCATGCAGCTGTCCATGGGTTCCGTTACTTCCGCTCCCTGCGAAGTTACGGCTGCTCTGACCGCAAAGGCAAAGGTTTTCGCTTTGACCCCGTCCGCATCTAACCCCGCTGCTACCAAGGCCGGCAACGGCTATCAGTACCAGATCTGCTTCAGCGATCCCAACCAGGGTTCCGCTTCCGCACAGTACATCTTCGATAAGAAGATGGGCGAGAAGATCGCTGTAATCTACAAGAACGACGAAGATTACTCCAGCAGCATTTATGAGAGCTTCAAGACCAAGGCTGCCGAGCTGAAGCTGAATGTTGTTTCCACGACCACCTTCACCACTGACAGCTCCAACGATTTCAGCGTTCAGGTTGCCGCCGCCAAGGATGCCGGCGCGGACGTTCTGTTCCTGCCGATGTACTACACCCCCGCTTCCCTGATCCTTGCGGAATGCAAGAAGATCGGCTATGCTCCGAAGTTCTTCGGCGTTGACGGTATGGACGGCATTCTGACCATGGAAGGCTTCGATCCTTCTTTGGCTGAAGGCGTTATGCTGCTGACTCCTTTCTCCGCGGATGCTTCCGATGAAAGAACCAAGGCTTTCGTTAAGAAGTACCAGGAACTGTACAAGGAGATCCCCAACCAGTTCGCTGCAGACGGCTACGATACGATCTACGCTCTGTACGAAGCCTGCACCAAGGCTGGTATCAAGTCCAATATGAAGGCTGCTAAGATCTCCGAGAAGCTGATCGAAACCTTTACCTCTGCTGATTTCAAGGTTGACGGTATCACCGGTACTGCCATGTCCTGGAACGCTGCCGGCGAAGTAACCAAGGCTCCTAAGGGCATGGTTATCCAGAACGGTGTGTACGTAGGTCTTGACTGATTCGGCCTTTGACCCGAAAAGGGGAGACTCCTGGGGAGCCTCCCCTTTTCTCTTTTTACGGGCCTCAAAAAAGCTGCTTTTTTCTCCGATTTCTGCAATTTGTTGAAGACAAATAGGAGAAAAAGGTGTATACTGCGGTATTATCCTGCGCCGTTTTCCGACGCTGCAAAATAAGAGGTGAGCTTATGTCCTTCTTGTCCAACCTTATCAACGGGATCAGTTTGGGCAGTATCTATGCCATCATTGCTCTGGGGTATACGATGGTTTACGGTATTGCCAAGATGCTGAACTTCGCACACGGCGATATCATCATGGTAGGCGCTTATGTCTGCTTTTATGCAATGTATCTGGCAAAGCTGCCGTCTGTGCTCGCCGTTCTCATTGCTGTCGTCGTCTGCCTCGGGCTGGGTGTCCTGGTCGAGAAGCTGGCATATAAGCCTCTTCGAAAGGCCGATTCTCTGGCCGTGCTGATCACTGCGATCGGTGTCAGCTATTTCCTGCAGAATATGGCGCAGATCGTATTCGGTGCCAATACCGTTGCTTTCCGGTCCATTATCAGTGATGAACCGGTCATGCTTTTCGGTAAGCAGCAGGTGGCTCCGATTACGCTGCTCAGTATCGGCTGCTGCATCGTCGTCATGATCTCCCTGACGCTGTTCGTGGACCGTACCAAGCTCGGCAAGGCTATGCGTGCCTGCTCGGAGGATAAGGGCGCCGCGCAGCTGATGGGTATCAGCGTCAACCGGACCATTTCCCTGACCTTTGCTATCGGCTCCGCTCTGGCGGCTCTGGCCGGTGCTCTGCTTTGCTCTGCCTATCCGGCGCTCATGCCCACGACCGGTTCCATGCCCGGCATCAAGGCCTTTACCGCAGCTGTATTCGGCGGGATCGGCTCCATCCCCGGCGCATTCATCGGCGGACTGCTGCTGGGCATCATCGAGATCCTTTCCAAAGCTTATATTTCCACTCAAATATCCGATGCGATCGTGTTCCTGGTACTGGTCGTGATCCTGTTAGTCCGGCCTTTCGGTATTTTGGGCAAGCCGATGCGCGAGAAGGTATAGGAGGCCGAAAACATGAAGCTGAGTAAATTTGCAAAAATCTGGCGCAGTAATTATACGACCTATGGTATTGTTGTTCTGTTTTTCGCCGTGATGATGCTCATGGATGTGACCGGCTCGCTGAGCTTTCTGATGCGCGGCCAGCTGGTGCCAATCTGCGTATATGCCATCATGGCAGTGTCTTTGAATCTGACGGTAGGCCTTCTCGGCGAGCTGAGTCTGGGCCATGCCGGGTTTATGAGCGTCGGCTGCTTCATGGGTGCCGCCGCTGCCGGGATGCTCGGTGAATGCGGTGAGATCCCTCGCCTTTTAGTGGCTGTCGCCGTCGGTGCACTGGCCGCTACCGTGGTGGGATTCCTTGTCGGTCTGCCCGTACTTCGTCTGAACGGCGACTATCTGGCTATCGTTACCCTGGCCTGCGGAGAGATCATCAAGAGCCTGTTCACGAACCTGTATGTAGCCAAGGATGCGGACGGACTGCACATCAATCTCTTCAAGAAGACCATGGAAGTGTCTGCGGACGATATGATCATCCGCGGTCCGCAGGGCGTCAAGACCGCGGAAGTGATAGAGAATTTCCCGGTTTCTACGCTCCTGGTGCTGCTTTGCCTCTTCATTATCTTTAATCTGGTCAACAGCCGGAGCGGCCGCGCGATCATGGCTGTGCGCGACAACAAGATCGCAGCCCGTTCCATCGGTATCAATATCACTAAATATAAGATGATGGCTTTCGTCATCTCCGCTGCCATGGCCGGTGCGGCCGGTGCGGTCTTCGGCCTGAGCCAGACGGCTGTACTTCCTTCTAAATTCGATTTCAACACGTCTATTCTGGTATTGGTATTCGTCGTGCTTGGCGGTATGGGCAATATCCGCGGTTCTCTCATCGCGGCAGCGCTTTTGACCGTTCTGCCCGAGCAGCTGCGTTTCCTGCTGGATTACCGCATGATCATTTACGCGATCATTCTGATCCTGGTGATGCTGATGCGGAACAGCACGGCCTTCCAGGATATGTTTGCACGCTGGAGGAAGAAGTTATCCCAAAAAGCAGAAAAGAAGCTGGCGGGGGCAAAAAAGCCTGCTGAGGCAGGAAAGGGAGGCAAGACCAATGGCTGAGAATAAAGCAACCGAAAAGACCAAGATGGTTATTCCTCCCAGCGGCGTCCTGATCCCCGAACGTGACCTGAACGAAGTGCCCGCACTGGTAGTCAATAATCTGGGGATCTCCTTCGGCGGCCTGCACGCGGTGGAAAATTTCAACCTGACGGTAGGCAAGACCGAGATCGCCGGTCTGATCGGTCCGAACGGCGCCGGTAAGACGACCGTGTTCAACCTGATCACCAAGGTCTACGAGCCGAATACCGGGACGATCATGCTGAACGGCAAGGATCTGGCACATTATTCCACTGCCAATGTGAACCGCGCCGGTATCGCGAGAACGTTCCAGAATATCCGGCTGTTCAATAATCTGACGGTCGAGGATAATGTCAAGCTGGGACTGCACAATTCCATCCGCTATTCCGTGCTGCAGGGCATTTTCCGTCTTCCTGCGTACTGGAAGGAAGAAAAGAAGGCTCATGAAAGAGCCATGGAACTGCTGAAAGTGTTCGATATGAAGCGCCTTGCCGACGTACAGGCAGGCAGCCTTCCCTACGGTGCGCAGCGCCGTCTGGAGATCGTCCGCGCATTGGCAACGAATCCCGCCCTGCTGCTGCTCGATGAACCGGCAGCCGGGATGAATCCCTCGGAGACGGCGGAGCTGATGGACAATATCCGCAAGATCCGTGACGAGTTCAAGATCGCCGTGCTGCTGATCGAGCACGATATGAAGCTGGTAATGGGTATCTGTGAAGGGATCGCCGTAATGAATTTCGGTAAGATCATTGCCAAGGGGACCCCCAGTCAGATTACCAGTAATCCGGAAGTGATCGAAGCCTACTTGGGCAAGGGAGAGGTGGACTGACCATGGCAATGCTTGAAGTAAACGGTATCAATGTATTTTACGGGAGTATCCGTGCGATCAAAAATGTCAGCTTTTCGGTCAATGAAGGCGAGATCATTTCGCTGATCGGCGCAAACGGCGCCGGCAAGACGACCATTCTGCAGACGGTATCCGGTCTGCTGACTGCCAGCACCGGCAGCGTGCAGTTCCTGGGGCAGGATATTCAGCATATTCCCTCGCATAAGATCGTATCTCTGGGCCTGGCGCAGGTCCCGGAGGGACGCCGTATTTTCCAGCAGATGACCGTAGAGGAAAATCTGGAAATGGGAGCCTATACCCAGCTGAAGTCCTCTATCCGGGAGAGCAAGGAAATGGTTTATTCCCACTTCCCGCGTCTGAAGGAAAGGATCACCCAGATCGCCGGTACGCTTTCCGGCGGCGAGCAGCAGATGCTGGCAATGGGCCGCGCTTTGATGTCCCACCCGAAAATGCTGATGCTGGACGAACCCTCGATGGGTCTGGCACCGATTTTCGTAGAGGAGATCTTCAATATCATTCAGGAACTGCATAAGAGCGGTACGACCATCCTGCTGGTCGAGCAGAATGCCCGTATGGCCCTGAAGATCGCGGACAGGGGCTATGTGCTGGAGACCGGCAAGATCGTGCTGGAGGCACCGGCACAGCAGCTGCTGAAGGACGATTCCGTCCGCAAGGCATACCTCGGAGGCTGATATGAGCAGAGGCGACGCGGGAAAAATGTGGAACAACTGGCTGCCGCGGATCCGAGGCGGGATCGCGGTCATTGCGCTCGGGTTGGCGATCGCTTCGCTGCTGGGCAAGCCTTCCCTGCGGTTCCTCCCTGCGATTTTTATCTGCGGCGCGCTTTTTTTCCTTTTTTTCGCTTTCGGAGCGGGAAAGCGGCGCGCGGAACGCATGTATTTCTTCTTCATTACGGTACTGTGCGCCGGAGCGGCGTACCTGAGTGCCGTCTGCCTTTGGTAACACGATGAACAGAGAAGATATTCTTGCCGCCCGGAAGCGGCTTTCACAGGATGAGGAGAGGGATCCGGAAGGGATTCCTCTCCTTGAATTTTTTGATGAACTGGGTTCGACCAATGACCGAGTGAGGGAACTGGGGCGGACCGGCGCACCGGACGGGAGCCTGGTCCTTGCGGAAAAGCAGACTGCCGGACGGGGCAGGAGGGGGCGCAGCTGGGAAAGTCCCGCGGGCGCCAATATTGCCATGAGCATTTTGCTGCGGCCCCGTATCGCCGCGGAAAATGCCTCTCAGCTGACACTCATCGCGGCATTGGCCGTGCAGCGCAGCGTGAAGCGCCTGACCGGCCTGCGGCCCCGCATCAAGTGGCCGAACGACTTGCTCCTGGAAGAAAAGAAGATCTGCGGGATCCTGACGGAGTTGTTTTTTGCGGGAGAAGGATACTATCTGGCGGTAGGGATCGGCCTTAATGTACACCGCGCGGATAAGCCTCCGGAGGTGGCGGCTGTTTCGGCGGCCCTGGAGGAATTCGGGGCGTCAGTGGACCGCAGTACGCTGGCCGCAGCCATCTACGGGGAACTGATGCAGCTGTCGCGGGCCTGGGAAGACTGCGGCAGCCTGTCTTTCCTGCAGGAGGAGTATGCGGCATGCATGGCCTGGCGCGGAGAACGGACCGTGCTGACGGATGCGTCCGGGATCGCGGCGGAAGGGATCCTGAGAGGGATCAGCTCCGGGGGACATCTGCTGCTGGATACGGACGGAGGACCGCTGGAGGTCCATACGGGCGAATTGAGCCTGCGCAGAGGGCTGTAAACGCTGCCGCCGCGGCAAAAATGCCGGAAAGGTGCCGGAAAGGACGTTTTTTTACATGTGCATTTTGCTTTTTCCGCGAAAAAAAGCTTGCAAGCGCTTGTGTTTTATGGTAGAATACGCCTCCGTGACATATCACAATCCTTGCTTTCCCGTACGGGAAGGCCAATAGTCCAAGAGGAGGTTCAGCATGAACAAGTACGAATTAGCCGTAGTTCTCAGTGCTGCCCTGGATGACGAAGCAAGAGCTGCTTCCCTGGAAAAGGTGAAGGGCTATGTGGGTCGTTTCGGAGGCACCATCACGAACGTAGACGAGTGGGGCAAGAAGAAGCTTGCTTACGACATCAAGAAGATGTCCGAAGGGTATTACTACTTCATCAAGTTTGAAGCAGAGACCGCAGCTCCCGCTGAAATCGAAGCCCACGTTCGCCTTATGGAACAGGTCATTCGTTTCCTGGTTATCAAGGAAGAAGCCTGAGAAAAGAGGTTGTAATGAATAAGGTTATCCTCATGGGGAGATTAACCAGAGATCCTGAAGTTCGCTATTCCGCCGGTGAAAATTCCACGGCTATCGGCCGTTTTTCTATCGCAGTTGACCGTCGCTTCAAAAGAAACGGTGACGCGGATGCGGATTTCTTCAACTGCACTGCTTTCGGCAAGCAGGCGGAATTTGTGGAGAAGTACCTGAAGAAGGGGACGAAAGTCCTTCTGACCGGTCGAATCCAGAATGATACCTACACGAACCGCGACGGTCAGAAAGTCACGTCCGTGCAGATCATTGCCGAAGAGATCGAATTCGCCGAGAGCAAGAACGCTCAGGGCGGATCGCCGCGTCCGGCTGCTCCCGCAGCTGCGGACTCCCGGGCTCCTCAGCCTGTTGACGGCGGATTTATGAATGTCCCCGATCTGGCTGACGAGGAACTCCCGTTTCAATTCTAATTAGGAGGGTATTACGATGGCTTTTAATAGAGGCGACAAGATGGATGCTCCCAGAAAGCATACCACCATCCGGAGAAAAAAGAAGGTTTGCGCATTCTGCGGTAAGGAAGGCGAAGTGGATTACAAGGATGTAGCCCGTCTTCGCAAGTACATTTCCGAACGCGGCAAGATCCTGCCCCGCCGTGTGACCGGTACCTGCGCTGCTCATCAGAGAGCTTTGACGACCGCTGTTAAGCGTGCCCGCAACCTGGCCCTGCTGCCTTACTCCGTAGATTGATTCCGATGTAAGGCCGCTGCCGTCTGCCGGTATCCCGAAGGGATATACGGTATAGGAAAAAGAGATGCCGAGATCAGCAGAAATGCTTTTCCCGGCGTCTTTTTTTTGCGGAAACCGGAATTGGAGATTGTCGGAATGAGTAAACACTTATACACAGCGCCTGCAGCGTGCAGGGTAAACGCTTACTGCTGATATTTGTTCATATTATTGGGGAAATGATAGTATTTGTTTGCGAGAATGCTTGATTTTTGACGCGCCGCATGGTATAAAAAATTAATTACAGCTGTTCTTTGGGCAGCTGCTGCAGACAGGCACCTTCGGACAGGCATGACGGAAGAAAGAGTGCGTGCTGCCGGTAAGGAGATTGCGGATGACCGCGGGAAAAAGCAGGAAAAGAAAGTCTTCGCTGGAAAAAGCATGGAACATGATCACCTGGGGGATGTTAGCGATCGTGGTCCTGCTGGCGATCGTTCTTGTCGGAGTACGTTTGGTCGGGCTGCAGCCGTTCGCGGTGCTTTCGGGCAGTATGGAGCCTACCTATAAGACCGGATCCATCGTCTATGTGAAAGAGGTCGATTACCGGGAACTGGCCGTCGGGGATCCTATTACTTTCATGCTGGACGAAAAGACCGTCGCCACGCACCGGATCATTGAAATCCTTCCGGATGCAGAAAATGCCGAGGTCATTCGCTACCGTACGAAGGGCGATGCCAATGATACGGCCGACGGGGGATCTGTCCATTGCAGGAATATCATCGGCAAGCCGGTCTGTACGATCCCGTATTTGGGATATGCTGCGAATTATATCCAGAGTCCGATGGGCAGGTATGTCTGCGTCTGTGCCTGCGCGCTGATGATCCTTTTGGCGTTCCTGCCGGATATCCTCAGTGGGAAGGAAGACAAAAAACAAAGCTGATAATGCTGAAATGGCTTATCATATACAATCATCGATACGGAAAGGAGGGAAAAAGATGAGAAACAAAGCAAAGTTGCTCATCGCGGCATGTGCAGTTGCGGCTATCGTCGTATCCGTAACGGGTATGTTCGCCTATCTGACGAATTATACGGATCCCGTGACCAATACGTTCGTCGTCGGAAAGCTGCTGGATGATCCTCTCAAATTTATTCTGAAAGAACATGAAGCAATTGACGATGATCTGGACGGCGTTTATGTACTCGGCACGAACGAGGTCAGCACCGAGGAGTACACCGTCCTGCCGGGCGTGGATCTGCCGAAGGATCCTTTCGTCAAGACGGAAGAGGCATTGAAGCTGGATGCCTACGTATTTATCGAAGTCGTGGACGAGACTGGGACGAACGTACATTTTACCGTTGACAGTGACAAGTGGACGGTGCTCACCGGAAAGACCGGGCCGAAAGGCGGTCAGGTGTACGTCATGAAGGCAAACGGCGGTATCGCGGAGGCCGGTGCCCTGCTGGGACCGATCAGTATCCTCAAGGTGAACAGTGCCGGCAAGGAGATCACGGTCGATAACGCGGCGATCACGGACGCCTCATCTCAGTTCAGCGGAAAGCTGACATTTTACGGCTATATGATCCAGACCGGCGGCTTCACCGATTATAATGCCGCGTGGGCCGGACTCTGTGCAGACTCGCCGGCGGCAGGCTGAACCTTACAGCCCTGATGCCTGCGGCGGAAGCGCCGCTTTGATGACAGTCGCTATTTCGGGCGAAAAGCCCTGGAGTAAACAAAGAAAAACTTTTTTGAAAGGAAAACAGCAATGAAAAAGAAAATCGCAGCTATCTGCCTTTGCGCGGCCCTCTTTGCGGTTGCCGTGATCGGCGGAACCATCGCTTACTTCACAGATCAGGAGGAAGCAGTCAACGTATTCACCGTAGGCAACGTGGATATCACCCTCGATGAAGCAGCCGTTACAACGGATGCTGACGGCAACTACATCGCGGATACTTCTAAGAGCCGTGTTCAGACCAACACCTATGAAGACATCTTCCCCGGCCAGAGCATCTGCAAAGACCCCACCATCACCAACGTCGGCACCTATGCGGCCTACGTCAGAGCTGATATCGTGATCGGCAACGATGCCCTGAAGGCTATGCACTGCTTCGATGAGAACAATACAGCAGCCCCTTATGACGGCTTCAAGACCGTTGTTACCGGCGGCGACGTGATGAGCTGCACGGATTACGTATGGAGCGAAGGTAACGGCATCGCAGACGGTTTCATCAATGATAAATATCTGCTTGCCTTCACTGCCAACGTCGACGGCACCACGACCTTCACCATTTATGTTCTGAATGCTCTTGCTGAGGACGAGGCTGTTGTTCTCTTCGATACCATCACGGTTCCCGCAGAAGTTACCAGCGAAGATTTCGGCATTATCGTCGGCAACGGCGGCTTCACCATGAAGGTCACTGCTTCCGCGATCCAGGCAAAGGGCTTTGCAGATGCAACGGAAGCTTTTGAGGCACTGGTACTTCCCGCAGCGGATGCTTCCCCCGACGAGCACATTAACGGCAGCACCGAAGCCCCCACTGAGGAACCCGCTGCTCCGCCTGAACAGGCTAATTAATTTTCGCTTCCCTGTCACCCGGTCGCTTGATCGGGTGACAGAATGCTTTGCTCCTCTGTGAGCAGAGCATATAAGAGCATCTTTGCGGAAAGGTGTTCTTATATGCTTTGCAGCATAGGCGAAATACAATTCAGTCAAAGGAAGGAAAAGGCAATGAAAAAGAAAATCCTGACTCTCTCGTTGCTTTTCATATTCGTATCACTTTTTGCCGGCGGGACGCTGGCTTATTTCACAGCCACGGAGACTGCCCGGAATTCGATCACGGCAGGCAATATCAGCATAGACCTGATCGAGAAAGATGCGGAGGGAAAGCCGTTTGAAGATGTTTTGGGCGTATTGCCGGGAGATGAGGTCGTCAAGGAGGTCACGGTGAAAAACACGGGCAGCAATCCCTGCTGGGTGCGTGCGGGGGTTGACCGGAAGATCAATCTGACCGGAGAGGGCACGGCAGACCTTTCGCTGCTGGAAATCGATTTCAATACGAATGACTGGGTCGAGGCAGACGGTTTCTTCTATTATTCGAAGCTGCTGCAGCCCGGAGAGACTACGGTCCCGTTATTCACAAAAGTCCGCTTCAAGGACGATATGAGCAATATCTACATGGGATGTACGGCGGAAGTCAAAGTTGATGCGCAGGCTGTGCAGGCCGCCAATAACGGAACCACCGTATTTGAGGCGGTCGGCTGGCCGAGCAAATAGATCCGGAAAGGAGAAAGAAGACTATGAAAAAGAAGCTTATTGCGGTATTGATAAGCTTTAGCATGCTTTTATACCTCCTTCCGGCAGATCTTACGCTCGCGGCGGACGGTACGGATACGGAAAGCGTTCAGTCTGTTGTTTTCGCTTCCCTTCCGGTGACCCTCTACAGCAGTATGGATCTCACGGAAAGCCTCAATTATACCGGGAAGCAGGGAAAGGCTATGCCGAATCCGCTGACTGTGGTTTCTTCTGAGTATGATCAGCAGGGAGGCCTTTGGTACTGCCTGGACACCACGGGATGGTGGAACACGGCGGCGGGTTATCCCTATGTTTCGGCGGATGACGTGATCGCTGTTCCGGCGGACGGAAGGGCAGTCACCGCGCAGCTGACCGACAAGGAAGGTCAGACCGTCGCCGCAGCAGTCTCCGGAGACTTTTCCGACAAAGCCACTCTGTCGATCGTACCGATCACTTTGGAGGAGACCCTTCTGGACACGGATGAGTGGATGGTTTGTGATAATTATGCCGCCTATAATATTACGATTCAGGAAAAAGGGCATACCGAGTGGCAGCCTGCCGAAGGCGAGACCGCGGTGATCCTTCTTCCTGCGTCGGTATTGGGATTGGCTGACGGGGATGGGTTCGTGTATTATCACCTGGCGGATGACGGGACCGTTCTCGCATCCGATTTCGTTAAGGTCCGCGACGGCATGATGTCGATCGAGACGGACGGATTCTCCGACTTTGTTGTCACAGGGCAGACATGCTACATCAATGCAAAATCTTATTATGAATCGAATTTTATAACAAATAACGGTAATTCAGCAATTCCGTGCGGTTTTTTTGACGATGCGGGTATTTTTCATATCCTGGTAAAGGGTGTAAAGGGAAGCGGAGTGAGTGGTAAATATAACGGAATACCTGCTACTCTTACGCTTGGCGGTAATTCTTTTACATCGACGGGCGGAAAGGAATTGGAATACACCAAGGCAGAAATCAGACTAGGTGGTGGAATAACGAAGACGATCGAAGGAATCGGGTTAGTCGATTTTCAGTTCAGCGGTGTTACTGTTACTCTGAGCGGCTCACAGGGGAATATTCTTGTTGAAGTCAACGGCGGCTGGACGATCACTGGTCCGATCACCTTCACGTCGGACTATTCTATCAGCAAAGCCGTCAATAAAACGAACGTGTCCGGCGGGGATACCGTGATCTATACCATTACGGTCACGAACAGTTCGACTAGCGCATTCCCCCTGAGTGATACCGTGATCACCGATACTATCCCGGCCGGGCTGTTCGCAGACGGGACGGTTCAGTATTCTTTGGATAATACAGAGTGGACTGCACTGCCGTCAAGCGGTGTGATTGCGAGCGGCGTGAGTATTGCCATCGGCGAGACAAAGACCTACTATGTAAAGGGGCAGGTCTCACCGAGTGCTGTGGGGACGTTTACCAATACAGCTTCGATTTCCGGGGCCTCCTTGATTACCAAAACGGCTTCGGCAGGTGTTACGGCAAGTATTGTGAATGCAGACTATACCGTCAAGCATTATCTGCAGAACCTCGACGGCACCACTTATACCCTTGACGGGCCTGACGATATCAAAACCGGCACGATCGGCGGACAGACGGAGGCAGTGGCGCGCTCTTATCCCGGTTTTACGGCACAGACTTTTGCTCAGCAGGAGATCCTGGCCGACGGAACGACTGTCGTTGAAATTTATTACAATCGAAATCTTTACCCTTATACGGTCAAATATCTGGAGTTCGGAACGGGGAACGTGCTTCACGAACAGAAAACCGGCCAGAATACGATGTTCGGCGAGATAGTCGATGAGTACGCCGTAGAGATCCCTGGGTATACGCTGGATTCGGCGGATCCGCTGAGTCTTGTTATCACGGAAACCGTCTCTGCCAACGAGATCGTCTTCTACTATTCGGAAGCCTTAGGCGAACTTACGATTGAAAAGAGCGGCTGTGACAGTCGGGATACGAATCAAAGCTTTATTTTCCATGTGACAAGCACCAGTTTGGTGAATACCTCTCGCGCGGCGGTCGATATGTACGTGACCGTGCAGGGCAACGGGAGCGTCACCATCAAGGAACTGCCGATAGGGACCTATCAGGTAGAAGAAGTGAGCAGCTGGAGCTGGCGTTATACGCCGGACTCCGCCAAGACCGTCACGCTAACGAAAGACAGCAACGAAGAAACGACTGTTAATAATACCCGCAGCAACGGCCAATGGTTCAGCGGTTCTGCGTATGCGATCAATACCGAATCGGGCAGAAAATGAAAGGAAGCACAGAAATGTATCGGGACGGACATTCGAAAATGAATAAGAAAAGCCTGATGACAGTCATTGCACTGCTGCTGCTTCTTGCCGCAGCTGTCGGTACAACGGTCTCATACATCCGTTATTCTTCTCAGGCGCTGATCAATGAATTCACGTCTTCCGTCATCACCTGTCAGATCGATGAAACGGTCACGAACGGTGTCAAGAGTTCTGTGACGGTGAAAAATACAGGCGATTCTTCCGCTTATATTCGCGCGGCGGTCATTGCCAACTGTGTGAACGGTAACGGAGATATCGTCGGCGCAGCCGATGTCAGCAGTTTTCTGGCCGGTTCCGGTTGGGTCAAGTCCGGTATGTATTATTACTATACACAGCCGGTAGCTCCTTCCGCCAGCACCGGTGAACTTCTGAAGCAGGGCTCCTCTATCGACCTCGCGGGGATCCAGGTCACGGTCCTGGCTGAAGCGATCCAGTCGCAGCCGGCAGGCGCGGCCGAGGATGCGTGGGGCGTGTCTCCTGCTTCTCTCGCTTCGAATTAAGGAGGCAGCATGAAATCCTTCAAAAAGTTTTTTGCGGTATTATTTGCCGCCGTTATGATGCTCAGTCTCTGCACTACCGTTTTTGCAGCGGAGGGCAATGTCAAATATGTCGGCGGGAGCGAGAAGTTCATCTTCCTGCCCGGCAGTGAAGATTCCCCGACGGACCTTTTCGGCGGCTTCAAGGGAGTAATGCCCGGCGATACGCTGACGCAGAAGATCCTCATCAATAACGACGCGGAGAACGAGGTCAAGATCAATCTGTATATGCGCTCTCTCGGCGCTCAGGAGGGTACGGATGATTTCCTGTCCCAGATGACGCTTACCGTAAACCAGGACGGGAAATCCGATCTTTTTGCCGCTCCGGCGAATGAGACCGCGCAGCTGACCGATTGGGTCTTCCTCGGAACGATCTACTCCGGCGGAAAGGTCACGTTGGATGTCACGCTGACTGTGCCGCCTTCCATGGGAAATGATTTCCAGGACGCCATCGGCTATCTGGATTGGGAATTCAAAGCCGAAGAATTGGAAGTGGATCCCACGGATCCGGAGCCGCCTGTCACCGGTGATGATTATCATCTGGCGCTTTGGATATCTTTGATGGCAGTCTGCGCTGCTGTGATAGTCGTACTGCTCTTCAAAAAGAAGAAACAGAAATAAGCAGATTCGAAAAACAGAATAACACACGAAGCCCCGCCCGGAGCCAGGAAAGACCTGATCCCGGACGGGGCTTTGCTATGCCGCCGATCCGGCCTGTTTGCTTTATCCGGGAGGGCAATTTAGAATCGGGAGAGGAGGCAGCCATGTTTTTTGGATAGATATAAATCAATTAATTATTCCCGGAGGTGAATTCAATGGAAGGTCATTTTTTATCAGAAAAGGAAATAATAAAATTCCGCTGCTATTTGAAGAATGAGGAAAAGAGCGAAAATACACTTGAGAAATATATTCGTGATGTAACAGCGTTCAGAAAGTTTTGTTCGGGAGCGATTACAAAAGACACAGTTCTTGCCTATAAACAAAGCCTGATCGATAGCAGTTACGCTGTTCGGAGTATCAATTCAATGCTGGCTTCACTGAATAGTTTATTTTCATTCCTTGGTTGGGATGAATTACGAGTGAAATCATTGAAGATTCAGCGCCAGGTATTTTGTCAGGAGGAAAAGGAATTGACAAGAGCGGAATACGAGCGCCTATGCCGTACAGCGGAGAGAAAGCAGAATGAACGTCTTTATCTGATCCTGCAAACGATCTGCGGAACGGGAATCCGTGTCAGCGAACTGCAATTCATCACTGTGGAAGCCGTCCGAAAGGGTGAGGCGGTCGTTTCTCTCAAGGGCAAGACAAGGAGCATTTTCATTGTTCGGGACCTTCAAAAGAAACTTCTTCGATATATATCTGAACAGAAAAAAACCATGGGCACGGTATTTGTTACCAGGACGGGCCGGCCGATGAGCCGCACGCATATTTGGAGAGAAATGAAAGACCTTTGCCGTGAGGCAGAGGTAAACCCTGACAAGGTGTTTCCCCATAATCTTCGCCATCTGTTTGCCCGTATTTTTTACGGTCTTGAAAAGGATATTGTCAAACTTGCAGATATTCTTGGGCACAGCAGTATCAATACGACACGGATTTATATTATCAGCACAGGGACGGAACACCGTCAGCGCATGGAACGGATGAGATTGATAATATGAAAAAGCCGCCGGGTAGGCGGTAACATAATCGGTATTATGTTGCAAAAATCGGGCGTTTCATACACCATCCCCAATTCTCCAAAAGCACTATAGCGCGGATACTTTGAAAAATCAAGGGGTTAAGGTGAAATCTTGGTAAAATCATAGCCTTGTTTAGGAAATTGAGTATAAAAAGTAAAGCCCATTCAAAGCGTTTTGAAAAGATTATGGAATGGACTTGATTTTCTGCGCTTATTATTTAATTTCCTTTTTTCTATTCATTATAAACAGCAACATAATACCGATTATGTATCAGAAACATTAGGAGACCAGCTATGAAAAATCAAGCCCAATTCATAAAAATCCTGGCTGATTTTTCTTCCTTTTCATCGGTGGCCAAAGGGTAACCTTAACAAGGCTCCCGGCAGGGCGCTTTCAAAAAACAGTTATCAACAGTAAGGAAG
>JAZLHR010000055.1:0-4471 GCA_045616945.1 Lachnospiraceae bacterium
TATCCAGCGTCTCCATGATCTCCTGAACCTTGAACCGTCTGATAGTGCCGAGATAGACCTGCAGGGCGGCGGCATCATTGTAGTCCACATCGCCGGGGTGGTCGCTTAGATACTCGCGGATGACCTTTTTCGCCATAGCCACATCGGAAAGAGTGGCGCGGCGGATGGGAAGCTGCATGTTGTGGACGTGATGAACGAATTCGATATCGGCCTGAGGCGCGTCAAGTCCCTCATTGTAGACCTCGATGATCTCGTTGGCAACGCGCTTGCCGACTTTCTTCATGCCGGCCAGATCAAACATGGACGGATCGGCCTTGCGCTTGGGAGGATTGTCACGCTTCATGTTGGGATCGTGTACATCCGTGTAGGGTTCTACCCAACGGACCAGATCAACAGGGCACTGGTCGCCGGCGGCGGAGCAGAGCGGCAGCATGTAGAGGTCCTTGCCGAAATGCTCGCGGAGGAGCTTCTTGGTCTCGCCCCAGAAGTCGGGAGATACAAAAAGGCGGTGCTGCACACACTGGGCGGGGCAGGCCAGGTTGGGAACGATGCCGGTCAGCTTGCCGGCTTCGTTGAAGACGTAGAGAAGCTCGATGCCGGAGTCATTGCCGCCCTCGACCCGGGTGAAAACGGCAGTGTTGGTATCGCCCCACATCTGAGCGGAACCGTCGGAGTAGGAGACCCGGCGGCACATGCCGACAGAGGCACGGCCAAAGGCGTTGGAGAAGGAGCCGGGCGCCCGATCCTTCCAGGCGTTCACAATAACCTCTGAGATCTTCTCGATCAGGATCTCGAAGATTTCTTTTTTCGTAGCGATTTCGGGGCTGGCAGTTACGGGAGCGGACTCGATGTACTTACGGCCTGGCGGCAGCTCTCTCTCGAGGAAAGAACGGGAACTGCCGGCGTTGCCGGCGATTTTGGCCTGCCGCTGACCGCGCGGATAAACGGGCCCGGTGTGGGTATGGATGGCGGCAATGATGATCTTGTCCACGTCAATGCCGAGTTCGTTGTCGGCCAGCCCGGCGCGGATCGCTTCCACCAGGTTATAGGAAACGCCGACCAGGTCAACGGAGACCATGATCATCTGCTCTCCGCCGCACTCCACCGCCATGGCGGTAGCGGTCAGGGGCTTTTCAACATATTCGGAAATGCGCTCCGCAAACTGTCCCGCCAGGGAGACCTTCTTGCTGTTCTCGTCGATGAGAACGGATTCGGCCCAGCCGATCTTCATGACGCTCATGATTTTTCTCCTCAATCATACCGAAATACTATGAACCGGCAGGTTTTTGTACACCGCCCGCTTCAAATTCATTGTATATTCCCGCATAAAAAAGTCAAGATTTCCCGAGAGAGCAAGCATTTATTTCCCGCGTCCGCAGGGCAGGTATGTCATCCGACCCCTTTGCCAATTACTGCCCATTCTCCTCCTGCGTTTCTTCCCAGGATCCAGTTCCAGTGATAGACGAAGGAGGCATTCCACGCCCCGCCGCCGAAAATCGGTGACCGGAACGCAGCCAGGATCACAATATATTCATCGTACCGGCCTTCCTGTCGGAGCTGAAGTTCCTTTTCCCGCCGGATCTGCTCATCTCCGGCATAGGAAAGGGAATAGAGTTTGCAGCCCTGACCCTGATATGACTTGAAATCGGCCTTCACACACTCCACAGCGCTGATAATATCCGGCTGCGAATAGATTTCGGAATTTCCATAGTCAATAGCTGCCGGCCTGAACCACATGATCACAGCTGCAGCTGCCAGCGTGAGTACGACAGCTGCAGCAATTGCAGCAGCCTTTTTCTTGGACAGCTTTTTCTTCACCTTCCTGATAGGAATCGCTTCATCCGCATGGTCCTGCATCGAAAGAAGCGCGCTGTCTCCCTGCTGCAGACTTTCTAATTCTTTCCTGCACGCCTGGCATTCTTTCAGATGTTCTTCGACAAATGCCACGGAATCGGCACTCAGCATTTTTTCGGCATACAGCGGAAGCAGATCTCTGACTATATTGCAATCTCGACTCATTTTTGCTCTTCCAGCCTTTCTATTATCATTTTTTTGGCTCGGTGATAGGTAACGCAGGCCCAGTTTGCATTTTTCCCGAACAGCCGTCCGATCTGCTCAAAGCTCATTTCGGCAAATACCCGCCACAAAAACACTTCTTTGTACGGGTCTGAAATAGTATGCACAATTCTCTTGATCTGCCATGCGTTTTCGTTGTCGGCGACGATCTCCGCAATATCCGGCCCGGACGCCTCGGCCGAAGCGAGCGCCGGATCATCCGAGCTTACAAGCCTCCTGCTCTTTTTCAGATAAGAGAAGTATTGGTTCTTCGCGATCCGGCACAGCCACACCGACAGTTCGCAGTCACCGCGAAAGGAGTCAATGGCTTTCATCGCCTTGAAGAAAGTTTCGCTTGTGATTTCTTCTGCGAGATCCGGATTGCCGGACAGCCTCAGCAGGAATCTGTATACGTCACGGAAATACTTGGCATATATTTCTTCAAACTGCACTGCGTTTCACCTCCCTTCTGTATATAAGACTCCCGAGAGCGCAGAATCTTACAAAAAAACGATACTTTTTTCCCAAGCGGAGGAAAAAACTGTCATTCGTTATTCGATCGGAAGCTGGATCTCGGTCAGCCAGTCTTCTTCCGATTCTTTATTCCAGATCCCGTCAATGTAGCATTCCCGGGCAAGCCCTGCAGCCCTGTATCCGTTCTGCTCAGCATATTTCACCAAAAATGCGTACGCTTCACCGATTTTGTCATAGGCCCCCTTGTGGTAAATACTCAATACCTTTGCTGCCGGAAGTGTTTTAAATTTGATCAGGTCACTTTCTTTCCCGAATGCCGCTACCGCTTCATTGTGTCTGATATGAATGTCCGTTTCCTTGTACTCGCCGTCAAGGTACTCGCAGAACTCATACGGCGGCTCGGCACACTTCATATTCGGATTCAGTTCAAGGCAAGCCGCTCCGACAGACGGAATCCATTGCATGCAGTCCGAATAAGTCTTTAATACTGTTTCCGCCGTATAAACGATCTTTTCGGGAATCTCTTTCTCGGTTACCTGGTACTTCATCTCTTTGTCCTCCAAAATGGATTTGATGATGGAAAGACGAGATTCGATTGTCTGCTTTTCTTTAATCAGGGATCCGATTTTCTCCTGCAGGATCTCTTTCACATCCGCTCCGCGAAAAGCCGCTTTGATTTCTTCAATCGACAGACCGAGCTGCCGGTATGACTTTATCTTTGCGGCAATTTCCAGCTGGGAAGTATCATAAAACCGGTAGCCGTTCCATTCGTCAACGGAGGCCGGTTTCAGAAGGCCTTCCTTTTCATAATACCGGAGAGCCTTGACGGTCAGATGTGAAAGCTTTGAAAAATCACCTATTTTCAGCATTTCCCCGCATCTCCTTTCCACATCCGGCACTTTATTCTATCCCCTAAGGGACGAGTCAAGAGGCAGTATGCGACTTTTATCACAGGATAGTCATACCAGACCTTTTAAACATTCTTTTCCGATTTCTGCTGCTCTTTCGAAAGTATCGGCATAGTGTATGTAATCTGATATGTCAATGTAATCAAACCAATCCCTGCCCATATATTCGTCGGTCATCTTTTTCCGGATCCATATTTCATATGAACCCAATTACTTGTTCAGCGTTCCTGTACTTCTTTTCCGCTTAAATGTTCGATTTCAATTTCATACATCTGGACGGCTTTCCCTGAAAGCGATATTTCTTCATTTACCAAGTCTTCATTCGGATAGTATTTCATTGCGAACTTTTTTAACAGGCTTCCTGCCTCTGAAGGGTTGTCCAGAAGATGACAACGGCCAAATACGACAACACTCTGAACATACGATGCCCATTCTTCTGCTTTTACGACTTCCGATCCCAAAACGGCAAAACAGATTTTATCACATTTTTTCAGAGCATCGACTTTATGTCCGACACGCGATCCATGAAAATATATTTTTTGATGGGCTTCATCATAGCAGTAATTGATAGGTATTGCATATGGATATCCATCATCACCATTTACGGTCAGAATGCCTCTTCGCGCTTCCGCAAGAAGTTTTTTGGCTTCATCTATACCGATTTCATTCTTCTTTTTTCTGATTGATCTAAACACCTTCACACCCCGCAGCCTATGATTTGTTATTTATCCATGTTAAAACGATACGAAATGATTTGTTTTCCCTCTCTGACTCTTTTTTCTTTTGATGATTTCTCTAATATCCATGATAACACGAACGCCCCATATCAGCAAACATACGATCCAAATGCCTTTCACAACTGAATTTTCGTATAGGATAGCGCATAACAACGTAAGGGCCAAAGAAATGCTGTTAAAAACCAAATTGATAATTTCTTTTTTCATTTTGATTCTTCTTTCTCCTCCCGCTATCAATCGTAGAGGCAATGTTCAACATTTTTCTTACATTTTCTTTTCCAAAATTGCTTCCCTGAT
>JAZLHR010000056.1:0-9147 GCA_045616945.1 Lachnospiraceae bacterium
CAGCTGCGCCACTATCTGAAGACGGCTGTAGAGATCGACGTGGATAAGCCCGTGCTTGTAGACAAATACATCATCGGCAAGGAAGTCGAGGTCGATGCCATCTGCGACGGCGTCAATGTATTCGTGCCCGGCATCATGGAACTGGTCGAAAGGACCGGTATCCACTCCGGCGACTCCATCAGCGTATATCCTCCTTTCTCCATCTCCGATAAGGTCAAGGGGACCATCCTTCGCTACTCCAAGATGCTCGGTCTGGGCATCGGCATCGTCGGTCTGTACAATATCCAGTTCATCGTGGACCGCAATGAGCAGGTCTATATCATCGAGGTCAATCCCCGTTCCTCCAGAACGGTGCCTTTCCTTTCCAAGGCGACCGGCTACTCCCTCGCGGATATCGCCACGGAGGCGATTCTGGGCAGAAGCCTGCGCGAGCAGGGCATCTTCGGGATCTACCCGGATGAAAAGAAGCGCTTCTACGTGAAGGTCCCGGTATTCTCCTTCAACAAGATCAAGGGCCTGGATGCCTACCTTTCTCCGGAAATGAAATCCACCGGCGAAGCCATCGGCTACGACGACCAGCTGAACCGCTCCGTGTTCAAGGCGCTGCAGGCTTCCGGCATGAAGCTGAAAAACTACGGTACCGTATTCGTGACCATCGCCGACGCGGATAAGGAAGAGGCGCTGCCTTTGATCCGCCGCTTCTATAACCTCGGCTTCAATATCGAAGCGACCTCCGGCACGGCACAGTTCCTGAAGGCGAACGGTATCCGTACGCATATTTTGGGCAAGATCAGCGACGGCAGCATGGAGATCCGTGATTCCATTCGCCGCGGTCATATCACCTATGTTATCAATACCAGCGCGATCGGGGCCGTGGATGCCGCCAGCGACGGGCATGAGATCCGGAAATATGCCACCGAGAGCGGTACGACCATGTTTACTTCCCTGGATACGGTGAGAGTCCTGCTGGATGCTCTGGACGAGATCACCCTCCGCGTTTCTCCTATCCATTCCTGATCTGCCATGAAAAATGTATTTTTGCTGCTGGAAAAGCAGTGTGAGATCGCACCGGGCGTTTTTGAAGCCGTCCTGCGGGGGGACACCTCCGCCGTGACGGCTCCCGGTCAGTTTGTCAATCTGAAGCTGGACGGCCTGTTCCTGCGCCGGCCCATTTCCGTGTGCGATGTATGCGGCGATGCGCTGACCCTGATCTATAAGGTCGTGGGAAAGGGCACGGAACAGCTGACCCGTATGACGGGGCAGACGCTGGATGTGCTGACAGGGCTGGGAAACGGCTACGATCTTTCCAAAGCGAGAGAGAGGCCGCTGCTGATCGGCGGCGGCGTGGGCGTGCCGCCTCTGTATCTCGCGGCGAAAAAGCTGCGGGAGGCCGGAAAAGCGGTTTCGGTCATTCTGGGCTTCAATACGGCCGCGGAAGTCATCCTGGAAAAACGCTTCCGGGATCTGGGCGCGCAGGTGACGGTGACGACCGCAGACGGCTCTTACGGGACAAAGGGCTTCGTAACTGCCGCGATGCAGCCGGGCAGCTGCAGCTATTTCTACTGCTGCGGGCCGGAGCCGATGCTGAAAGCCGTTTACCGTGCTTCCGATACCTCCGGTCAGTTCAGCTTTGAAGAAAGAATGGGCTGCGGCTTCGGTGCCTGTATGGGCTGTTCCTGCAAGACGGTCACGGGCTTCAAGCGTATCTGCAAGGAAGGCCCCGTGCTGGAAAAGGAGGAGATCTTATGGGAGAAATGAGTGTATCCCTGTGCGGGATTGAGCTGGACAACCCCGTGATCCCGGCCTCCGGTACCTTCGGCTACGGGTATGAATTTGCGGAGCTGTACGATATCAACTGCCTGGGGACTTTTTCCTTCAAGGGAACGACCCGGGAGCCCCGCTTCGGCAATCCCACGCCCCGCATCGCGGAATGTACCGCGGGGATGATCAACGCGGTCGGACTGCAGAATCCGGGCGTGGATAAGGTCGTGGCAGAGGAACTGCCGAAATTGAAAAAATGCTTTCATAAGCCGGTCATGGCCAATGTCAGCGGCTTCAGTGTGGAAGACTACGCCTATACCTGCGAAAAACTGGACAGGGAGCCGCAGGTCGGCTGGCTGGAGGTCAATATTTCCTGCCCGAATGTGCATGGCGGGGGCATGAGCTTCGGTACGAAGCCGGAGGAAGCTGCCCGCGTGACGCGTGCGGTCAAGCAGGTCACCCGGAAGCCGGTCATCATCAAGCTGACGCCGAACGTGACCGATATCGTGTCCGTGGCCAGGGCCTGTGAGGAGGCCGGCGCGGACGGGATCTCATTGATCAATACCCTGCTGGGGATGCGCATCGATGTGAAGAAGAGGAAACCGGTCATTACCAACACCATGGGCGGATTTTCCGGGCCGGCCGTCTTTCCGGTCGCGCTGCGGATGGTTTATCAGGTCGCGGCAGCCGTACATGTGCCGGTCATCGGTATCGGCGGGGTGGCATCGGCGGAAGATGTGATCGAAATGATGCTCGCAGGGGCAACGGCGGTGGAGGTCGGCGCGGCGAATCTGGTCAATCCTTTCGCCTGCCGGGATATCGTGGCGGCACTGCCTGCCGCGATGAAGAAGTACGGGATCCGTACATTGCGTGAAATCATAGGAGGAGCACACGAATGGGAAAAGATGTGATCATTGCATGTGACTTTGACAGTGCTGCCAAAACTTTGGCTTTTCTGGACCTTTTTCAGGGCAGAAAGCCTTTTGTCAAGATCGGCATGGAACTTTTTTACGCGGAAGGACCTTCTATCGTCAGAGAAATCAAGAAGCGCGGCCACAAAATCTTTCTGGATCTGAAGCTGCACGATATTCCGAATACGGTCAAAAAATCCATGGCTGTGCTTTCTCAGCTGGATGTGGACATGACCAACCTGCATGCCGCGGGGACGGTCAATATGATGCAGGCGGCCCTGGAGGGCCTGACCAGGCCGGACGGCAGCCGTCCGCTGCTCATTGCCGTGACGCAGCTGACCTCCACCGATCAGGAAAGCCTGGAAAAGGATCTGCTGATCCGCGAACCGATGGAAAAGGTCGTTCTGCACTATGCGGGCTGTGCCGCAGCGGCCGGCCTGGACGGTGTGGTCTGCTCACCGCTGGAAGCGGCAGGCGTTCATGCAGCCTGCGGGAAGAAGTTTCTGACGGTCACGCCCGGCGTGCGCTTTGCCGACGGCGATAAGGGCGATCAGAAGCGCGTGATGACACCGGCGGAAGCTAAAAAGGTCGGGTCGGATTATATTGTTGTGGGGCGCCCGATCACGGCTGCTCCGGACCCCGTGGCAGCTTATGAGCGCTGCTGCGCGGATTTCCTGGATTGACAAGGGGGAACATATCATGACGGAACTGGAAAGAAAAATTGCAGAAGATTTGCTGTCGATACAGGCGGTGTTTTTCCGTCCGGAGGAGCCGTTTCTCTGGGCCAGCGGGATCAGAAGCCCCGTGTACTGCGACAACCGGCTGACACTCACGGCCCCGGCTGTCAGAAATGACGTGGAAAACGGGCTGGCATCGCTCGTACGCACCCATTTCCCTGCAGCGGAGGTACTCATGGGCACCTCTACCGCGGGCATCGCCCACGCGGCCATCGTCGGCCATCTGCTGGGCCTGCCCATGGGTTATGTCCGTTCCGGCAATAAGGACCACGGCCGGCAGAACCGTATTGAGGGAAAGCTGCTGCCGGGTCAGAAAACGGTCGTGGTGGAGGATCTGATCTCTACGGGCGGCAGTGTCATCGAGACCGTGGAGGCCCTGCGGGAAGCGGGCGCGGATGTCCTGGGCGTGGTTTCCATTTTCACCTACGGCATGCAGAAGGGCATCGAAAAGCTGGCTGCCGCGGAGATCACGAATCATTCCCTGACGAATTTTGACTGTGTGGCCGAGACCGCTGCGAAAACGGGCTATATCAAGGCCGGGGATGTGGAAAGACTGATCCGCTTCCGCAACAATCCTTCCGACGAAAGGTGGATCGGTGCATGAGAAATCTGCTGGAGATCAGCGACCTTTCCGTGGAAGAGATCGCCGAATTGATAAAAACCGCCGGGGATATTATGGAAAATCCGGCCAAATACAGCGAGATCTGCCGCGGGAAGAAGCTGGCAACGCTGTTTTTTGAGCCTTCTACCCGCACCCGTATGAGCTTTGAAGCCGCCATGTATGAATTGGGCGGCCAGGTGCTCTCCATGCCCGGCGCATCGCTTTCTTCCGCTGCCAAGGGCGAAAGCGTGGCAGACACCGCCAGCGTGATTTCCTGCTACGTGGATATCATCGCCATGCGGCACCCGAAGGAGGGCGCTCCCTATGTGGCCGTGCAGCATGCATCGGTGCCGATCATCAATGCGGGCGACGGCGGACATAACCATCCTACGCAGACCCTGACGGATCTGCTGACCATTCAGCGCGAAAAGGGCCGTCTGGAGGATCTGACCGTGGGCCTTTGCGGCGACCTGCGCTACGGGCGGACGGTACATTCCCTGATCCAGGCCATGAGCCGCTACCGCGGCGTGAAATTTGTGCTGATCTCTCCGGAGGAATTGAAGCTGCCGGATTACGTGGCGGAAAATGTGCTGAAGCGGAGCGGGGCGGATTATACGGAAACGACCGATATGGAAGCGGCCCTGCCGGAGCTGGATATCCTGTATATGACCCGGATCCAGAGAGAACGCTTTGCGGATGAAGCGGCTTATGAGCGTTTGAAAAACAGCTACGTTCTGACGCCGGAAACGATGCGGAAGGCCAAGAGCGACATGATCGTGCTGCATCCGCTGCCGCGCGTGAACGAGATCTCCGTCGCAGTGGACAAGGATCCGCGCGCCTGCTATTTCAGACAGGCCCTGAACGGGAAATATATCCGCGAGGCGCTGATCCTGAAGCTGCTGGGCTTTTTGGGTGATCCCGGGGAGGATCCGCGCGATGAGTCCGGCGTGGAAGAAAGTGCGGCTCCCTGCGGCAATCCCCGCTGCATCCTGACCACGGAACAGGAGCTTCCCCGGCTGGTCCGCCGGATCGACGGTGTGAAGCGCTGCCTGTACTGCGAACATGAAATCAGTGAATGACACCGGCATCCGCCCGGCGAGCCGCAGAAACGGCTTTGCGGAAAAGACGAATACGATAAGTATTAAATGAACAGGAAAGGAAGAAATAAATATGTCAGGACCTATTAACGGAAGTGTATTTGGAGATATTGCCGGCTCCGGTTACGAATTCATGGGCAACAACGAATTTGTGACCGAAAAAGTAGATCTTTTGAACATTATGACTACCCAGCCCGAGACCCAAAGCGAATATGTGGCACCGTATAAATTTACGGATGATTCTATCCTGACGATGGCAATGGGCAAAGCCATCAGGGAGAGCCGCGGCAAGAGCGAAGAGGAATTCATGCTGAATCTGACGCGGGCCTTTCTGTTTTACGGAAAGAAATATAGCGGGAAATTCCCGGGAGGCTTCGGAAATCAGTTCGGCAAGTGGCTTCGAGAGACGGAAGAGATCAAATCCGTAGAGGATATCCCCTTTTCAAATAGCTGGGGCAACGGCGCGCTGATGCGGGTCGGTCCGATCGGCTATGCATTCAACAGCCTGGCGGAGGTCGAGAAATACGCTGATCTGAGCGCGAGGGTCACTCATGACCATGTGGATTCCAGAAGAGGGGCGCAGGCGGTTGCCGCTGCCATCTATCTGTCAAGAGCCGGAATGTCAAAGGCAGACATAAAGCTTTATCTGGAAACGCGATTCGGGCTTGATCTGAGCCGTTCGGTGGCGGAATGGAGAGATTATAACCAAAATCAGCTGAAGCAGGGAGACTATAATCAGAGTGAGGGCGCTTTAACCACCGCACAGATGGCTCTTGCGATCTTTCTTGAGGGGAACAGCTACGAGGAATGCAGTCTCAATGCGATATCCATCGGCGGAGACAGCGACACCCTCGGCGCCATTGTGGGCAGCATGGCGTATGCCAAATACGGTATGCCGGACTGGATGTCGCAGTATGCCGAGTCGAACATGGATGACATCTTCCTGAGGGAGACAAAGGCGTTTGAGGACGACATCAAGGCTAATGTGACAGAGCCGCCCATGGGCGAGATCGAAATTGCCATGGCAAAGGCCAGGCTGGAGAAGCATATCCTCGATGCATATAAGAAGGACAATAGCTATGTGCCTGCCGATGATCCTGAGTACCTGAAGCTGCTCGCGGAGATGGAAGCAGTGCGTCTGTTCCATGAAGAGTTATCAAAGGAACAAGATCCTGCAGCGAGGGAGGCAATGTCAGATCATAAGCAGGAATTGCTGGCACAGCTTACGGAACAGCTCAGGGAATCTCCGGAACTTAAGGCGGAGCAGGCGCTCATGACAGAATGTCCGGTCCAGATCGAGGATGTGGACGACTGCGATGCCAGCAAACTGGTAACAGGCGGAAAAAGCCCCCACCCGGAAACCAGAGCCGTGATGATCCATGAGATGATTCCGGACAGGATCGTGGAAAACTCTGCTTACCGCGAGCTTCTGACGGAAGGCATTAAAAATGCCAAAGCCGAGGTGGAAAAGAAAAATGCGGTAAGAGAAAAAGTGAAAAAGCTCACGGACAAACAGCCGATAAAGCCGCAGAAAGCCGAAAAATACTATTCCGGCATCATGGACGGCATGGTCGGCAGTTTGCAGAAGGACAAAGCCCTGGCCGGTCTGTCCGGTCGGATGAGTGATATCCTGCAAGACCTTCAGAATATGAAGGATACGGAAAAATACGATCCGAAACATGTCAGCAAGGGCTGCCTGAAAAAACTGAAGCAGCTGTCGGGGGAAATGCTTCGTGAAGCCGCTCTGGAGGACAGCGAAGAGATGCTGCCGAAGATCGCGTTCGTGAACAGGCTGACCGATGCCTTAGAGGGCTTTCAGCAGGCTCCCAAGGGAAAGCGCGCAGGGATCCCGAAGAGAGTTTCAAATAAACATAAGGAGACAGTCAAGAGGAAAAAACAGATCATAGCGGAACGGAAAGCCAGACAAAAAAAGTATGAGGCAGATGAAAAGGCCAGAAAAGAGGAAATGGCCAAAAAAGAACCGAAATCTTTGGTGGGAATGAATACGCGTTCTGCTGCTCTGGGAGATCCTCTCGATGAGCAGGTGTCGGGGCTGTTTGATGCATTTGCAATGCAGTCAAACGTGGCTAAAGAAAGCAAGAACAGCGAAAAAGTCAGACTCGATGCCTGCGCTAATATGAAGACTGCGGCACAGAAATTTATCGATGCTAAGGCTCCGAACGGCGATGTGAAAAGCCTTGATGATATGGATAAGCAGCGGGTGGAGTTCGCCAAGGATATGATAGAATATGCCGGGAATGCCGAGGCCTCTATCAATAGACAGAAGGAGAGAGAACAAAGAAAAGCAAACCGGATTCCCGAGAGGAATGCGAGAATCGCTCAGATGAATGAGAAGAGATCCGAGAAAATGAAGGAACTCAAGTCTCAAAATCCGGAGACAGCCGAGCAGAAGCCGGTCGAAGAAAATATCGAAAAGCCGAAGACGGTCGAGGAAAAGGTCGAACAGCCGATGGCTGCCGAGGAAAAGGTCGAACAGCCGAAGACTGCCGAGGAAAAGGTGGAACAGCCGAAGACAGTCGAGCAAAAGGTCGAACAGCCGAAAGCTGCTGCCCCGAAGCCCGCCGAGCAGAAGCCTGCCGAGGCCGACAGAAGCGATAAGTATTATCTGGAATCGAAAGCTGATTTCGAAAATGGTATCAGAGAGCTGGAGGCCGCAAGTGCCGGGAGTTTGATCGATTCCAGACAGTATAAGGAAATTATCAACACGCTGAAGCTCTTTAATCACGCCGAACAGCTGCCCGTGAATAATAAGGTGTTCGGGAAGTACCGCCAGATGGATCCGATGAAGACACAGGCCTTCAAATTGGCTTTCATCAAGGATGCAATTGATGCCTATATGGATCATAAGGCCAAAGACGGTGTCAAACGCAATTCCTGCGATAAACTGGATGCGCTGGGAAGACTGAATCGGCAGGTGTGCACGAGGCTGAAGAATTTGACGGCAAATTCGGCATCCTCGAAGATAGAGCTGATGGAGGGGCTTCGGCCGATCAATACGGATGACCCGAAATATTCGGCATGCGATGATGCGCCTCAGGTTTATGATCCCAATGGAGACAACCGGGATATGCAGGCGAGAATCAGCGAGGCACAGAAGCGGTTTGGCCATGGTTCGGTATTGAGAAGTCCTCTTGATGTTCAAAACGTGGCGGATTCCATGTATATGATCACGTCCATTGCTGACCAGAAGTATCCTGCAAATTCCAAGGCATTAAAGAAGGCAGCGAAAGATTTCATGGATTTCCCCGGATCTTTTGCGGTACCTAAAACTGCCGAAGTCCAGAGAAGTGTCAGTAAGGGAGGACCGACGGCCTAATGTCATTCGGTAAGACATTGCAAAAAACATTTCCCGATAAAAAGGGGCTGTAAAAAATTCAGCCCGGGAACGAATCCAAACGGCGGAGGCGCAAGCAGCTGGCCAGCTGCCTGCGTCCCCGCCGTTTTTCGGCTCGTCCTTTAAAGGGAAGCCATCGGCTGAATAAGTTCAAAGTGTTTCAGATAATCAAATGGCATAAAGAAATTGCCACGAATTTGCCGCAAAAATTTTTCGCGACGTTAAATCTGTTGACATACGATTGGATTAAAAACTGCGGCTAACAGGACTCGAACCTGCACGGTTTCCCACCGGAACCTAAATCCGGCGCGTCTGCCAATTCCGCCATAGCCGCGGGAATACAAAAAGGACCCCGCATCAGCAGGGCCCCTGTCGTGTGCGTTAGAGGATTCGAACCCCCGGCCTTTTGGTCCGTAGCCAAACGCTCTATCCAGCTGAGCTAAACGCACATTGCGTTACCGTTCCCGGCAACGGCTATGATGATACAACTTGCCTCCTGAAAAGTCAAGCGGAATTTTGGCTTTTTTTGATTTTTTTTCGTGGCAGTAAATTCCCAAAGTAAATCCCACAGTAGGAATTAAAGTTGGATTTACTCTGGGAAATATTATGTCGTAGAATTTACCTTGGGAAATCATCCCATATTTTTTTACGGAGGTATAATCCTATGACAAACAAATCCAACCCC
>JAZLHR010000057.1:0-20337 GCA_045616945.1 Lachnospiraceae bacterium
CTGGCCGATCCCGTGACCGGTGAATACCGCAAAGATCAGGCCTATGAAGTTCCTGCCGCGGCTGTCGACGGATATATTCCGGAAACGGATAAGCTTTCCGGCACCATGCCCGGCGAGCCGGCGACGCTCCTCATTCGTTACGCCCCGGAGCCGACCTATCTCCTGACGGTCCGCTTCGTCGATGAAAACGGCGATGATCTGGCCGATCCCGTGACCGGTGAATACCGCAAAGATCAGGCGTACGAAGTCCCTGCCGCAGTTGTAGACGGATACACGCCGGAAGCCGCGAGCGTATCAGGCACGATGACGGATGAGCCGACAACACTGACCATCCGTTATACAAAAGTCACGGTTCCCGATGATCCGGCTCCGGATGCGGGGGAATCGCCATTCCTTGCCGGATATATTTTGCTGGCTTTGACATCCGGCGCGGCGATCGTGTTCCTCTGCGGCAGATCCCGCAGATACAGTTCCCGCTGACAGATCCGGCATGCCCGCCGGCAGCCGATGCGTCCCCGGCGGCGCGAATGCAAAATGCCTTGTGAATGCAGAAATGTAAAGATATAAAAGCAAAACTGACACCGTTTGGGGCGGTGTCAGTTTTTTTGTCCGGATCTTCCGACTGCTGCGGAAGCGGCGCCCGCCGGCTGCGTTCACTGCTTCTCTGTCTGCAGCTTCAATCAAAAAGCATGGAGCGGATATCGTTGATATATTCCTGCCTGCGGGCTTCCGCGGCGCTTTGATCTTCGCCCTCCCTCTTGATCAAGGTATCAGGCACATAGCTTGAGATCGGATTCTGCCAGGGAATAATAAGAATATTTTGTTCGTTCAGGCCATATGCGGAAAGGATGGCTTTCATTTCCTCGGCCGAAGCACCTTTCAGCTGCAGAAATTCTGCGGGGAGTTTTTCGCGGTTGGTTCCGGGAAGAAGTCCGAATGAATAGCTGCCGTGAGCCATCTGCCATACATATACTTCCAGCCCTTTGGATGTCGGCAAATCAAAATATTCCGGATATTTTTCCTTCAATTCCGAGGCAGTTTCTTCGCCGGCCTGTTTCTGCAGTTCAATATCCGTACTGCCCGGTACATAGACCGTCAGAACAGCAAAGTTTCCGTAAAAGCCGTATTCGGCATAACTTTCTCCGAAATATGCATCGACCTTGTACAGATGCTTTCCTTCCGCAAGTTCAATGGTACAATCATCCATCACCTCTACGGGATCCCACACAATATCCTGCGCATTCTCCTTCGCGCAGAATACGCTCACACGGTCCGGTGCGGTCCCGATGAATTGCAAATAGACCTCATTGCTCTTTCTGCGATCCAGAGGCAAGGGCTTTACCGATATGACCGGAAGGAACTCCTGCATTTCTTCGGAATCAAAGCTCGGACTGTCTGCCTTCGCGCATTTTTTCGTTCCGTCGGCACTGTCATTGAAAAACCAGGTGTATCTGCCTGTTACTGCTTTGATCAGCGTAATACCGTCCGTTACGGTCATGGAAGGCGGCATATTGTCAGCAGCGGGAATGTCAATATTTTCCTCTCCGCAGGTAAAATCGATCCAGAAATCACTCTGCCCCAAGTCGTTCAGATAGAGGCGGTATTTTTCTTCCGGGATAATATCGAACGCAGACAGATCGTATGTTGTCTCATGCCGGCAGTCTTTCTCCAGAACGATCCCGGAGTCGTTGAAAAAAATCCTGTCATTCTGCGGCATCCTGACATATTGACCGTTTTCATAATGATACAGGCAATAATACAGACCTAAGGAAAAATCTTTGTCGGCAAGGTTGTGCCATTTCACGGTAATGCTCGGCTTGTCACCTGAAACGACCATTTTTTGAATATCGATCAAGACAGTCTCCTTGTCCGGAACGTGAATGCGTCCTTCCGCATTTCCGTTAAACTGTTCGAGCATACCGTTGATCTTCTGCCTTTCACTATCGGAAACGGTCAAACTCTTCTTTTTCGCGGTATCCAAAAATACGCCCCGCGTACTATGGTAATTTACGATTTGGCTCTCGAAAATGAATTTGTATTGATCATCTGCGGAAGATTCAGGGCCGCTGCCTTCTTTCCATTCTCCTTGGTTGAGCAGTTCGGCAATATATTGCTTATCTTTCGCCGACAATTTGATTTCCCGCGATGCGCCCCCCGCGCCCTCATAGAAGCAGAACTGATCCCACGGGATCCGGTACTCTCCCTTCGGAGAAGTCAGGAAGCAGACCGCGACGGCTGCGCAGGCCAGAACGGCGATCAATATGATCCAAAATGCAGGTTTCTTGTAGTTCAGCACATTCTTCACCCTTTCTTTGACACCGACCTCGCCGAAGGCAAGCGGGCAGACCGCGATTTTCCTTCGCGGAAAACTGCAGTCCAGAAGCGCCTGAGAATATCCGGCCAGACTGTCCCTATCCATATCCCGGATGACCTTTTCATCGCAGGCAATCTCAATATCCCGGCAGAGAAGGACATAGGCAAGCCAGCAAAGCGGGTTGAACCAATAAACCGTCAAAAGGAGGAATCCGAACGGCTTCCACCAATGATCCCGCCGCGCAATATGTGCTTTTTCATGCGTGAGCACATAGTCGAGCGTTGCCTCATTCATGGCGGACGGCACATAGATCAAAGGACGGATGATCCCCAGTATAAACGGGGACTTTACATCATCACAGGCAAATATATTGTCCTTTACCCTTACGGATGCTCCGACGCTCTTTTTCAGCTTGATATAGCTGATAAGCGCATACAGAAGCATGGCTGCCGCCCCTGCGGCCCATACGACGGACAGTACGGAAACGATCAGCTGCAGCGGATTGACCGTTCCCAGCGGATCCGGGGCAAGGCTCTGGGCAAGCGCCGGATTGACCGCCTCATTGATGACGGTGATCCCGGAATCGATCGCGGGCTCCTGCATCATCCCGATATTGCTCGGGACCGTCTCCCGGCTCGGGATCAGGCTCAGCGCGCTTTCCCAGGAAAACGGGCAGATCAAACGAAGCGCGACAAGTCCCCAGAGGACACAGCTGATCCATTTGGGAGCCTTTTTGAACAGAACACGGACAAGAATGACGGCCAGGATCAGCCAGCTTGCCGTGATACTGAGATTCAGCAATTTCAGAAATACAGCACTCATGATCACCCCTCCTTCCTGAATGCATCGATCATCTTACGGATCTCTTCTGCTTCTTTGGCAGTCAGATTTTTGCGCGAGATAAAGGACGCGATAAATGCGGGAAGCGATCCTTCAAAAGATTCTTCGATGATCTGCTCGCTTTTCGCGGAATAGAATTCTTCACGGGACACGAGGGAAGACACGGTCCCGTTCTCGTTCTTCAGCAGCCCCTTTTCACAAAGCTTGCGAAGAACGGTATATGTCGTAGGCTTCTTCCAATTCAGCTCTTTCTCACAGATTTTTACCAATTCACCGGAACCGACCGGCTCATTTGCCCATACGAGATCCGCAAACCGTTCCTGCACGGCTCCGAGTTCAAGATCCATCATCAGGGCACCTCCTTCTCTGACGGGTTTATTTGAATAAACCCTATGTGTAGTCTACTCGGATAAACCATCTTTGTCAAGAGGGTTCACAAATATTTCAAAAATCAATTTTCCGTCACCAAATCTTCGGCAAATCAAGCAGAATTACAATACGGGATCCGGCCGCATTGCAAGACAGCGGGTACCGTTTTCAGAATTTGGGAACTTTATTATTATTTTTCGCTGCAAAAGTTCCCTATTTTTTACCTAGTAACTCCCGTATTAATTAAATAGATGCATGGTGAAAACAGGGAGTATATATCTTAGTTCGGTGGATGTTGGAGAAAAATTCAAGGACAATTCCGTTTTGTTTTATGATCTTACTCCCGGCGAAACATACACAATAACCGTTTCTGCGTACGAATGGTAATCATCTGTTCTGAGCGAGACAAAAGAACCGTAAACGCCCATACAAGAAGGCAGGAAGGCTGATTATGCGCCTTTTTCAAAAAGAAACCAAACCAAAAGAGCACTTGCTCACGCAAGTGCTCTTTCCTCTGTGCCAGAAGGGATTCGAACCCCCGACACACGGCTTAGAAGGCCGTTGCTCTATCCGACTGAGCTACTGGCACTCACCCCGCAAAAGGGTAAAAAAAAGTCCCACGATACCGCGGGAAAATCGGGGCGACAGGATTCGAACCTGCGACCTCCCGGTCCCTAACCGGACGCTCTACCAAACTGAGCCACGCTCCGAAAAGACTCTTTCAAGTCCTCGGGTATACTAACACAAGGCCGGGAACTTGTCAAGCAAAATTTCATCTTTTTTAAGCCGCGCCGCCGGTCAGCCGCAAAGGGCCGACCGGGGAGCAGTGCAGGCATTAAGCCAGCTTGGACTTTGCGAGCTCAGCCAGGGTAGTGAAGCCGGCAGCATCATAAACAGCCATGTCAGCTAGGACCTTGCGGTTCAGGTCAACGTTGGCCAGCTTCAGACCGTACATAAAACGGCTGTAGGACAGACCGTTCATGCGGCAGGCTGCGTTGATACGGGCGATCCAAAGGCTGCGGAACTGTCTCTTCTTCTGCTTGCGTCCTTCGTAAGCAGTAGACAGAGCCTTCATCACGGACTGCTTTGCGGTTCTATACTGTTTGGATCTGGCACCGCGGAAACCCTTGGCCAGCTTCAGAACTCTGTTATGTCTTTTCTTGGCACCTAATGCACCCTTAATTCTTGCCATCTTCCTCTACCTCCTACCTTAGTACGGCATAATCTGCTTCATTACCTTTGCGTTGGTAGCATCGGTAATGGTAGCCTGACGCAGATTTCTCTTGCGCTTGGTGGATTTCTTGGTCAGGATGTGGCTCTTATAAGCTTTCATTCTCTTCAGCATGCCGGTCCCGGTCTTGTGGAAACGCTTGGCAGCCGCTCTCTTGGTCTTTAACTTCGGCATATCAATGTCCTCCTTTGGATTTTCCTACTTCTTTTCACTCAGAATCATCACAAGGCTCCGGCCTTCGACCTTGGAGGGTTTGTCCACCACGGCCACATCTGCCAGAGACGCCGCAAAATCATCCAAAACATGCTTGGTCTGATTCATATGGCTGATCTCACGACCTCTGTAACGAAGCGTGACCTTGACCTTGTCGCCGTGCTCGATAAACTTGCGGGCAGCCTTAGCCTTGGTCAAAATATCGTTTTCCTCGATATTCGGAGAAAGACGAACTTCCTTGATCTCGATCGATTTTTGTTTTTTCTTTGCGTCCTTCTCCTTGCGGAGCATCTCGTAGCGATACTTGCCGTAATCGATGATCTTACATACCGGCGGCTTGGCGCTGGGAGCGATCAGTACCAGATCCAGCTCTTCTTCTCTGGCCTTTTCAAGAGCCTCTGCGGAACTCATCAGTCCGACCTGCTCTCCGTGGCTCCCGATCAAACGAACTTCCTTTTCGTTGATCTGATCGTTGATCAATAACTCGCTAATGGTCGTACACCTCCTTGTGTGCTGCATCAAAAAAAGTGGGTAGCATAGCTATCCACTCAAAGCGGTTCCCCGCATCAGATACCCTGCCGGGCTCATGGCCTGCAGGAGAGAGTGGATACTCTGCTTGGAATTATGACAACACAGGGATCATACCACGCTGTGTTTCGCTTGTCAACACATTTTCTGAAAAATTATTCCCAGCCGTCTTCCTTATTATCCCGCAGACCGCCCTCCACCTTGTCCACATACAGGACACCGTCCAGATGATCATACTCATGCTGGATGGCCCGGGCCAGAAAATCCTCCGCGGTCAGCGTAAACTCCCTGCCTTCCGCATCCAGAGCCTTCACGGTGATCTTCTGCGCGCGCGTTACCGTTCCGTGTTTGCCGGGCACGCTCAGACAACCCTCATTATCGGTCTGGCTGCCTTCCCGGGACAGGATCTCGGGGTTGATAAAGACCAGCTCGTCTTCCGGCTCGCCGGTAACATTGACCACAAAAAGGCGTTTGAGGACGCCCACCTGCGGTCCGGCCAGACCCACGCCTTCCGCCTTATACATAGTCGCAAACATATCTCTAATGAGTGAGCGGATATGTCCGCTTATCTCAGTGACCGGCTTGGACTGCTTCCGCAGTATCTCATCTTCTCCCAAAATACGGATGTTCCGGCGTCCCATCATACTCTCCTTTCGCTTTTCCGTTCGGAAAGCTCAGTTATTATACCGCATCCCGCGGTGCTTGTCCATGCTTTACCGGATATCGCACTGAACATGGTCTCCCAGCAGATGCTGGGCATAGCCCCGTGCCTGACGGAGCAGATCCGCAGACGGATGCTTCATGAACAGCACCTGTCTGTAAATATCCTTCACCTTTGATATCCCGCCTTCCACGGGGCCGATCAGTTCCGCGCCGCTCCCCTCCAGCTTTTCCGCAAGCCGTTTTTTCAGGAAAGCCGCCATACGGACCGCGTTTTCCTCTGCCGGGTCTGTCAATACGATACTGAGCAGCCCTCCGGCAGGCGGATAATGAAGCAAACGCCGGAAAGCCATTTCCTCCCGGTAAAAAGCCTCGTAATCCTGCCTTGCCGCCGCAGTGATGGCATAATGATCCGGTATATAGGTCTGGATCACGACCTCGCCGGGGCGCTGTGCCCGGCCTGCACGTCCGGCCGCCTGCGTGAGCAGGGAAAAAGTTTCCTCCGCAGACCGGAAATCGCCGTCATACAGGCTCATATCCGCCGCAATGATGCCTACCAGCGTCACTTTGGGGAAATCGTGTCCCTTGACGATCATCTGCGTCCCGACCAGGATATCCGCCTCTTCCTCGCGGAAGGCCGACAGTACTCTGCTGTGACCGCCCTTCCCGGCGGTCGTATCGGCGTCCATCCGCAGCACGCGGGCCGCGGGAAATGCCTTCTGGACCAGGGTCTCCACCTTCTGGGTCCCGGTCCCGAAAGCGGCGATATATGGAGATCCGCAGCCGGGGCACCGATCGGGCGCCTGTACGGAATAACCGCAGTAATGGCACCGCAGATGCCCGCCGCGGTGCAGCTTCAAGCTGACATCGCAGTGCGGACATTTGAGCGGCTTGCCGCAGGACCGGCAGGACATGAAGCCCGCATAGCCGCGGCGGTTCAAAAACAGCACCGCCTGTTCTTTGTTTTCCAGGCGCTGCGTGATCTTTTCCGTGAGCAGACGGCTGAACACGCTCTTGTTGCCTTCCGCCAGTTCCTGCCGCAGATCTACGATATGGACGTCCGGCAGTCTGCTGCCGCTGACAGCCCGGCTGCGCATCGCAGCCAGCCGGATCTCTCCCGTTTCGGTACGGGAATAGCTCTCCAAAGACGGCGTCGCGCTGCCCAGCACCAATCCCGCCCCCCAAAGCGCCGCCAGCTTTTCAGCCACTTCACGGCTTTCGTAGCGCGGAGAGTTATCGCTGTGATAAGCTCCGTCGTGTTCCTCGTCTATGATGATGAGGCCCAGGTTCGGGAAAGGAGAAAACAAAGCGGACCGCGGGCCGATCATCAGCCCGATCTCCCCGCAGGCGGCCCTGCGCACGCTTTCGTATTTTTCGCCGGATGACTGGTGCGAATTGATGACCCCGACACGTTCGCCGAAACGCTCGTAAAAGCGCCGCAGGTTCTGATAAGTCAGACCGATCTCCGGGATCAGCAGAATACACTGCTTTCCGGCCTGCAGCTGGTGCTCTATGAGCTCCATATAGACTTCCGTCTTGCCGCTTCCGGTCACGCCGAACAGAAGGCAGGGCCGGTTCCTTGTCCCGAATTCCTCTTCCATGGCTTCCACGGCCTGTTTCTGTTCCGTATTCAGTTCCTTTTTCACATATACGCCGGGATCCGGAAGCGGTATGGCCTCCACCCGGCTTTTTCCCTTTTTCACGATCCTGCCGGACAGAAGCACGGTCTGAAGCGCCTGGTTCATGGTACAGCCGTACTGCCGGTGCATCCATTCCGCCAGGGCCATCAGTTTATCTTCCAATGCCACGGATTTTGCGGAAAGGCTGAGGATATCCTTTACCTTTTCGGGCGGCATATCGCAGGTCCCCCGAAGCTCGGTAACAAATCCCGTTTTCCGCTGGGCGCCGAAGGGGATATCCACCTTCTGCCCCGGCTTTATCAGGCTTTCCAGTTCCGCGGGCACACGGTAAGTAAACGGCCTGTCCAGACCGCCTGCGGAAATATCCACTATGACATCTGCGTACATAACGACTCCACAGCTTTATCCAGCCCGAAGCTGTTGCTGCCCTTTATCAGCACCGCGTCCCCGGGCTGCAGATTGTCCCGCAGCAGCCGGACGGCATCCTCCCGGCTTTCCGCCCGAAGCACCTTTTTTCCGGCCTGCAGCAATTCCTGTTCCGTCTCGCGGGTCGCGTCGCCCAGCAGTACATACAATGCCACCGGCAGGGACGCGGCCTCACGGCCGATCTCCCGATGCGCCTCTGCGGTCTGCGCGCCCAGTTCCTTCATATCCGCCAGAAAAGCCGCCCGCTTCCCCGTGATTTTTTCCGCACACAGAGTCTGCAGTGCCGCTCTTACGGAATCCGGGCTGGCATTGTAGCAATCGTCCAGGATCTTCACATTTCCGGCAAGCTTCCATTCGCCGCGATGGGCAAAGCAGCGAAAACCGCGCAGTGCCGCGGCTGCCTGTTCCGGATCCACGCCGGTGACCGCCGCAGCGGCGATCGCCGCCAGCGCATTATAGATATGATGCCGCCCCGTGACAGGCAGAATACATTCAAATTCCAGAGGGGAAAGCTGCCCGTTCCCGCGCAGACGGACCGTAAAGCGCTGCCCGCATCCATCCTCCCGGACGCAGCCGGCCTGAACATCTGCTTCCGGGCCAAAACCGAAAAACAGCTTCCGTGCATCCGCCCCGGCAGTACGCAGCAGCGCATCGTCTCCGTTCAGGATCACGGTGCCCTCCGTCCCCAGATAATCCGCAATATGCATTTTCTCCCGGGCGATATTTTCACGGCTGCCCAGATACTCCAGATGAGAGATGCCGATATTCGTTACAACGGCAGCCATCGGCCGCGCGATCCCCGCCAGACACTGCATCTCGCCGGGCATGCTGATGCCCATTTCAAGGACAGCACGTTCCGCCTGCGCGTCCATATGGCAAAGCGTCACGGGGACGCCCAGCTGACTGTTCAGATTTTTTTCGGTGCCGGTCACGGTCCCGCCGGCGGAAAGTGCCAGCTTCACCATTTCCCGGGTGGATGTTTTCCCGACACTGCCCGTGATCCCCACGACCGTGCCGCGGTAGCGGTCTCTCATATAGCTGCCGAGCCGCTGCAGTGCCGCTCTGGTACGGTCCGCCGCAATGACGCAGGCGCCCGCCGGAAGCCCCTCCGGCAGTCCTTCCTCGGTCAAAGAGGCAGCCGCCCCGGCCGCAAAAGCCCCGGCCATATAGCGGTGGCCGTCGTTTTTTTCGCCCCGGATCGGCACAAAAAGATCTGCCCCCTGCATGGTACGCGAATCCAGTGCCACGTGTTCCAGCACCGTTCCGGGATCTCCCTGCAGGAGCGTTCCGCCGACCGCGGCGGCTATTTCACCGGCAGTCAGCTTCATTTCCGTTCATCCTCCGCCAGATAACCGAATTCCCTCAGAGCCTTTATGATTTCTTCTCTGTCCAGGAAATGCGTACGGACACCGTTCACCTCCTGGTAATCCTCGTGTCCCTTGCCGATCACCGCGATCATATCACCGCTGCAGGCATGCTCTACGGCATAGCGTATCGCCTCCCGCCGGTCGGGGACATCCACGGATCTCCCGCCGGTCTTATCCAGGGTCGTATGGATATCACGGATGATATCTTCCACCTTTTCATAACGCGAATTATCTGCCGTGACGATGCAGAGATCCGCCTTTTTCCCGCAGGCCTCGCCCATTTCGTAGCGGCGGTCCTTGGAACGGTTGCCGCCGCAGCCGAATACGACCACCAGCCGCTTCGGGCCGTAGGCACGAAGCGTATCCAGCAGCAATTTGGCAGCGATCCCGTTGTGGGCATAATCCACAAGGATGCTGAATTTTTCTCCGCTGTAAACGGATTCCATCCGCCCGTTGACCCGGACGCTGCGCAGCCCCGCATCAATAGCCTGCGCGGAAATGCCCATTTCCGCCGCCAAAGCCGCCGCGGAAAGAGCGTTATATACATTGAAATAACCGGGGATCGCTACGGAGAAGCCGAAAGATGCCTTCCCGGCGATCTCCGCGTGCGTTCCCAGAAAGCCGCCTTCCTGAATGTAGTCCACGGACTGCAGCCCATAATCTGCCCCCTCTTTTCCGAAGGTCACGCAGCGGCAGGTGCATCCGGCGGAAACAGCCTCGAAATGCGGGTCGTCCCTATTGAAAATGCCCGTACGGCAGCTGCGGAACAGCATTGCCTTGGAACGCAGATAATCTTCAAAATCCGGATGTTCAAATTCTCCGATATGATCCTGCGAAAGGTTTGTGAAGACTCCGTAATCGTACAGGACGCCTCCTACGCGGTGCAGCTTCAGGCCCTGCGAGGACACCTCCATCACCAGCACATCACAGCCGGCGGCCAGCATCTGCGCCGCATACTCCTGTATTTCATAGGATTCCGGCGTGGTATTGCGGGTCGGCTGATATACATCCCCGTAAAAAACGCCGTTCGTGCCAATCAGCCCCACCTTATGGCCGGCTGCCTGCAGCACGGAAACCATCATATGCGTCGAGGTGGTTTTCCCCTTGGTGCCCGTCACGCCGACGGTGATCATTTTTTTCATAGGATGACCGAACCAGGCCGCCGAAAGCAGAGCCAGCGCCAGGCGGGAATCCTGTGCCTGCAGCACCGTCACGGAATACTGCGTCAAGGCTTCCCGGACTTCTTCGGGGAGCTGTTCCGGCGCTTTTTCCACCACGACAGCCGCCGTGCCTGCCTCTGCTGCCTGCTTCAGATAACTGTGCCCGTTGCTGCGGGCTCCGACGATGCAGACGAACAGGGCTCCCGGCCCTGCCTTACGGGAATCATATACCAGACTGCCGATCTCCTGCTGCAGAGACCCCTGCAGCAGACTCAGCCCGCATTTTTCGATCAATTCAGAAAGAAGCATACCGCCCCTCCGTTTTTTCACATACGGTCTTCTGATCGTAGCCGTTCTCACGCTTCCAATCCTCCAGCTGGCTCTTGTCCAGGAGGATCTGTCTCGCCTTGGTACCGTCTTCCTTGCCGACGATGCCGGCATCCGCCAGCTGATCCATCAGACGCGCCGCCCGGTTGAAGCCGATGCGGAACACGCGCTGCAGATTGCCGATGGAAGCCTTTTCACTGTCGATGATATACTCCGCGGCCTTCATGAAAAATTCATCGCGGCCATCATCCCCCGGGCTCCGCTCTTCGGAACCGCCCCAGGCAGGTCGCTTCTCGATCTGCTCCGCAACGGACTTCGGCACCTGCTGCCGCCAGAACTCCGTCACCGCGGCGACCTCCTCATCCGATACGAAGGTGCCCTGTACGCGCACAGGCTTCGGATAACCGGTCGGATAAAAGAGCATATCGCCCTTTCCGAGCAGCTTCTCCGCGCCGTTGATATCGATGATCGTACGGGAATCCACGCCCGAGGAAACCGCAAAAGCGATACGGGACTGGACATTTGCCTTGATCAGACCCGTGATGACATTGACGGAAGGACGCTGGGTAGCCAAAACCAGATGGATGCCTGCGGCACGGGCCAGCTGGGTCAGGCGGCATACGGACTGTTCCACGTCGCTGGCCGCCACCATCATCAGGTCCGCAAACTCGTCTACGATAATCACGATCTGCGGCATCGGCTCCAGGCCGGGATACTCGTCCGGGTTTTCCCGCAGCTTCTGGTTATAGCCCTTGAGATCACGCACATTCAGCTCCGCAAAACGCTTGTAGCGGTCCGTCATTTCCTTTACGGCACCGTGCAGGGCCTCGGCCGCCAGCTTCGGATCGGTCACCACCGGGATGCGCAGGTGCGGGATCCCGTTGTATATGCCCAGCTCCACGACCTTCGGATCGATCATGATGAGCTGCACCTCATCCGGCTTTGCCTTGTACAGGATGCTCATGAGAATGGTATTGATACAAACGGATTTGCCGGAGCCGGTCGCGCCGGCGATCAGAAGATGCGGCATCTTGGCCAGGTCCGCCAGCACCAGCTTGCCGGCAATATCCTGCCCGACCGTAAATACGATCTTGGAGCTGTGTTTCCGGAAATCTTCGGATTCGATCAGTTCACGGATCCGGACCGTCTGGTTTTCGCGGTTGGGCACCTCGATCCCCACGGCGGATTTCCCGGGGATGGGCGCTTCGATACGGATATCCGTGGCGGCCAGGCGCATCTTGATATCATCCGTCAGCGCAACGATACGGCTGACCTTTACGCCCTGTTCGGGGCGCATTTCAAAGCGGGTAACGGAAGGCCCGCAGCTGATATCCGTGACCGTGACCTCCACGCCGAAATTCGCCAGCGTCTGCTCCAGAAGCTCCGCGGTCCTGCGCAGTTCCTCGTCCTCGACGCCGGTCACTCGCTTGCCCTGCGTGAGCATGCCGGTCGGCGGCAGCCGGTATTCCACATGCACCGGTTCCACAGCTTCCAGCGGTGCCTGTGCATCGGCAGATACATAGGTCTTTTCCCGCGCCGCTTTCTGCCCGGTTACTGCTTCATTCTGTCCCGCGCTGCTCACGGAAGGACTGCAGAACGACTTTCCGGACACCGCTGCCCGGGAATTTTCTCTTTTTTCCGCCCAGATAGAGGCGCCCACGGGCTCTCCGCCCAGGATGCCGCTGGCAGTCACGCCGCGGCTTTCCTCCCGGCCGAAACCGGACGGCACCTCCGGCATCTCCGGCTGACCGATTATATCCGCGGGCACAGCTTCCGTTTCTTCGGGTTCGGGGATATCCGCCTCATACGCCCGGATCTCCGGCAGCTCCGCAGGCTGCGGCTGTACTTCCGCCGCCGGTTCTTCGACGGCACGGCTCAGTTCCTCAAACAAAGCCTGCTCTTCCCGGTCGGCAAAGTCCGATGCGCCACGGGGATCTTCCCAGGCTTTATGTACGCGGCGGACGGGCGCCGGTTCTCTGCCGGCTGAGGAATCCCGCCCGCTCCGGTAAATATTCACACTGCTGACGGTCGGCGCTTCCGGCACATTGACGCTCGCAGCGCTCTGATCACCGTCCAGCGCGGAAAGTTCCGCCAGGGTCCTTTCTTCCTTCTGGACCGCCCGGCGATTTTCCTCCTCGGCACGGCGCATCAGTGTCCCGATAGGCGTCCCCTGCAGTTCCTTCGGCAGGGAAGCGATATCGAGATTTTCCCAATCGATCTTATCTCCCCGACGGGGCGCTTCTTCATATGCTTCCGTCAGCGGCTCCGCAGCCCTCTGATCGCTTTCGAAGCTGCCGCTGCCGATCCGGCGAACGGACTCCTTGGCGGCCTCGATCTCCGCCGCAGCCCTTTCCTTTTCATCCTGCAGGAGCTTTTCCTTTTCCCGCTCCGCCTGCAGCATCTCCTCGCGCTTTCTGCGGATGATCTCGCGCCCGGATTCTTTTTTCTTCTCATCGGACTTCAGAGGCTCCGACGGCTTCAGAGCCGCGCCGGAGGCGGAAACGCTGCGCAGATCATAGTCCGGTGTTCCCTGCCGTCTGGCTTCTTCCTCGGCCGTTCTGATCGCCGCCTGTCTGGCCAGCTCTTCCCGGGCTTTTTCCTCCCGAGCCGCAGATTCCTCCTGCATGCGGAGGCGTTCCTCTTTTTCCTTTTCCCGTTTCTGCCGCTCCTGTTCCAGCTGCAGCGCCCGGACCGCCTTATATTCACGGTTTTCCTGCCTTACGGACTGCCAGGTGTCCCTACCCTTCCTCGCAAGCATCGCCAAAAAGGCCTTGCCGGTAAGAAGTGCCGCGCAGGCCAGCAGCAGGGCGATCAGCACGATGACCGTCCCGGCTTTTCCCAGCCCCTTCCACAGCAGGCAGATCCACATTCCGCCCAGCAGGCCGCCGTTCACGCCTTCACTGCCGGCCGCGTAATAATCCTTCCACGCCTGCAGCGGCGCTTCCGTTTTTCCGGGGACGGCAAAAAAGCCGCACAGCACGGAAAGCAGTATCAGGCCGACCAGCATTTTCCCCAGCGTATGTGCCGGATATTTGCGGAAATTGACCAGGCAGAAGCCTGCGGCGAATAAGAGACAGAAGGGGAAGATCCAGGCAAGCGTCCCGCACAGACCGCGCTGCAGCGACGCCAGCGCCTCGCCAAAGCTGCCGATGATCCCGAACAGGCTCAGGAACATCAGGACCGCTATGGTGATCGCCACGACCAGGACCAGTTCTTTATTGACCGCGGAATCCTGTTTTTTAGTCTTCTTCTGCGCGGAAGCAGTGCTGCGGCTCCCTGTACGCTTCCCGGAAGACGCAGTCCTTGCGGCAGTGCTCTTTTTGGCGGCAGTACTGCTCACCGCAGTACGCTTTCCCGCAGAGGTGTTCCCGGATGTTTTTCCTGTATGATCAGTGCGCGCGGATGCGCTTCGTTTTACTGTTGCAGCCAAAGCAGACAACCTCCGAATTGCAAAAATACGATTCTATTATACATCACGCCCATTGAAAATGCAAAATAAAATGCACCGGAAGGCCCCCTCCGTTTCCGCTTGCAAAAGGTTTGCCGTTTTGATAAAATCGGCGCAAAGCAGTTTCAGAAAGTCACGAATAATAATATGCCCCGTCCTGTTCCGCATGTATTATTCATGCCCGCAACATTTTCCCGTTCTGTTTTGTACTGTATGTGAAAGGGGATTCATTCATGCATAGCGCAGAAGACATTGTCCGCCTATACGGAGATATGCTTTACCGCGCAGCCCTGTCGCTGGTCTGGTGTCCCGAGGACGCCGAAGACATGGTGCAGGACTGCCTGGTGAAGTGGCTGACTGCGCGCCCGGAGTTCGACTCCGATGAGCACGAGAAAGCCTGGCTGCTGCGTGTCGTCATGAATCTCTCCAAAAATCTGCTTGCCTCTGCCGCCCACAGGACCCGTGCGGACCTGCTGGACATCTACCCCGCAGAGGAGCCTGAGGAAGCCTGGCTGCTGGAAGAGGTCGCCAAACTGCCCGAAGGAGAACGGAGCGCGGTCCATCTTTTCTATTATGAAGGCTATAAGACCGCCGAGATCGCCTCGATCCTCGGAAAAAAGGAAAGCACTGTCCGGTCATGGCTGCACCGGGCCAGAAAAAAGCTGAAAAAGCAGCTGGAGGAACAGGAATGAACAAATATAAGAAGTATATGGATCGATGCAGCCAGTCGGAGTCTCAAAAGCAGGCGCTGATAGAGAAACTGCAGAAGGAGGAGCCGGCCGGTACCGTCCTTGAAACGCAGGAGGCCCCGGCGCCCCGCCGCAAGCGGCCTATGCGTCTCGCCTGGGCTGCACTTATCCCGGCAGCAGCGATCTTCGCTGTACTGATCCTGCCCGGCTCACCGCTCAGCCTTCGCATTTCCGCCGATCACGAACCGGTACCGGGCATACAGGACGGCAGCGGCAGTTCTTCCTGGATCAGCGATCTGTTTCCCGGCAAAAAATCCAAAGCGGAAAGCACCGGCAATGCGGATCCGCTTTCGCCGCAGAATCAGGGACAGGATATTCCCCCTGTCGGCACAGAGGCTCATTACGCCGAAGAAAAGCAGATTTCCGATGATAAGCGGCCCCCCGAGGAAAAGCAGACGGAACCGGAACAGAGAGGCACCGACCGGGCTTCCGACATCCCGGATGAAACATACTGCCCCGTTCCCCCGGAAGAAAGGACCGACCCGAAAGGGGATGTCGATGTATCTTACAGCGAAAATGTCTGTAAGGTATATCTTTCCGGTGTCCCGCTTGCCGCACTGCAAGACTATACCCGCGGTGCGGAAGCCTGGGAGGCCCTCTCCTGCAGTGTCCAGATCGAGTTTGTATTCGAGGTGCCGGATTATGCCGGTCCCGGCAGCTGTCTGATATTCGGCCTGTGCGGAACGGAGCAATGCCTGGTCACCGCAGACCGCCTGAACGGCAGCTTCCGGAAACTGCCCCTGTCCGAAAATGACTACGATATCATCAAGCAGAACCTCTATCAGGCGATGGAGGAAGAAGCTTCAAAGCAGGCATCCCGCAAGTCCGCGCGGGCAGATGAAACAGCCCCCTCGCTGGATGCTCCCCGGTCTCAGCAGCCGTAATCCGTCCGGAGCGCAGACAGATTCGCTGCCGCTTCACCGATCATTCTTTGCGAAAGGACAAATACCATGAACGCACCCGTTAGTTTCAGAAATGCCGAACGCGCAGATACGCCTCTGATCCTGGAATTCATCCGCAAGCTCGCCGCCTACGAGAAAATGGAAAATGAAGTGGTCGCCGACGAAAAAACACTGGAGGCTTGGATCTTTGACAAGCAGAAAGCCGAGGTGATCTTTGCTCTGGAGGGCGAAAAGGAAGTCGGCTTCGCGTTATTCTTTCACAATTTTTCGACCTTCCTCGCCCGCGCCGGGATCTATCTGGAGGATCTGTATGTCGAACCGGCCTACCGGGGCAAAGGCTATGGGAAAGCCCTTTTGAAAAAGCTTGCCTCGATCGCCGCGGAGCGCGGCTGCGGCAGGCTGGAATGGTGGTGTCTGGACTGGAACCGCCCGAGCATCGATTTCTACCTTTCTTTGGGCGCGGAGCCCATGTCGGACTGGACGGTTTACCGGATCGCAGGAAAAACGCTGCAGGATCTGGCAAAGTGATATCATCCCGAACGCCCCGCATCAAAAACGCCCCGTACACAGGCTGCAGCAGCCTGCTTACGGGGCATTTTTATCGGATTTTTCCGGACTGCCGGCTTTCGGCAGCCGACATTTCCTCATTTACCAAAAACGGTAAGGATCCTTCAGTTTATTGGGTTCGGGATACTCCACACCCTTCGTGTCTACGGTGACCTTCTTCATGACCTGCTTCTTTTTAGGCTTGTCGGAAGCATCCGTGGGAACTGCCGCGATGGCATCCACGACTTCCATGCCCTCCAGGACCTTGCCGAAGGCCGCATACTGGCCGTCCAGGAAATCGCCGTCGTCATGCATAATGAAGAACTGGCTGCCGGCGGAATCGGGCTTCTGGGCTCTGGCCATCGAAAGCACGCCGCGGGTATGGCTCAGATTGTTTTCCACACCATTCTGAGCGAATTCACCCTTGATGCAGTAGCCGGGGCCGCCGGAACCGGTGCCGAGGGGGCAGCCGCCCTGGATCATGAAACCGGGGATCACTCTGTGGAAGATGAGCCCGTTATAAAAACCCTTATTGATGAGGGTGATGAAATTGTTCACGGATTCGGGAGCAATTTCCGGATACAGTTCGCAAACGATTTTGGCGCCGCCCTGCATTTCGATGGTTACGATCGGATTTTCCATGTGATATCTCCTTTTTTATTCGGTTCGTTTTTCTGTCCGAAGGCCGGCGGCCAGGACATAGCTTCGTGCCAGTGCCGTCACACCTTCCCAATTTTCGTCCTCTACCAGGCTGACCGGCGCAATACCGGAGCTGATACCGAAGCCGGCAGCGCCTGCTTTCAGGTAATCTGCCATATTTTCCGGATGGATGCCGCCCACTGCCAGCAGCCGGATATGTGCAAGAGGTGTTTTTATATCCTTAAAATACCCCACGCCGCCGGCCCCGGCCGGGAACATTTTCACGAAATCCGCTCCCGCAAGATGCGCACGCTGGATCTCCGTCGGCGTAAAGGCTCCCGGAACGGAAACCAGTCCGAGTTCCTTCGTTTTGGCGATGACCTTTTCGTTGGTATCGGGCGATACGATAAACCGGCCTCCGGCACGGGCTGTCATTTTCACCTGTTCCTCGCACAGGACCGTCCCGGCCCCTACCAGCAGGCGTCCCTCGAAACGCCGGACCAGCCGTGCGATATTCGCCGCGTTTTCTTCCCACGAAGACGGTTTTTCCGCATTATAGGTCAGCTCCGTCAGGCGGATGCCGCCTCTGTAAAGCGCTTCTGTCAGCGGAATCAGCTTTTCGGCCGGTACACCGCGCAGAATAGCGATAATCTTATATTTTCCGATTGCTTCGATCACACTGTCGGCCGCCATCTTCCCGCTCCCTTCTCTCATGCTCTCCGGCTCCGCTACTATAACACATTTCCGGCGATTCTGCACCTGTTTTTCCAGATCGCCGCAAACAATCCTTTTCCGGCGGTTCCCCGGAAAAATATTTGCGAAAAGCATAAAAATGCGCTTGCATTCTCCGCAGTAAAGCGCTATGATACCGCCTGTAACCCGGTGAGGCACATTGAGTTCCGTGAGGAAGACAGTGTGAGGAGGGTACTCTGGAGAATCCCATTGAGTTGGGTGCCGAAGGTGCAAGGCCCGCAAGGCCGAATCTCTCAGGCAACAGGACAGAGCAGATTATTTCTATATGTCTGTGCTTGTTTTCCGGAGTTGCTGTGTCAGCGGCTCTATTTTTTTGCAACAGGAGGAACCATCATGAAAGCTATTGAAGACGCTCTGCTGCCCATCGTCTCCAACATCAACACCTATCTTTCCAACTACATTCTCGTATTCCTGCTGATCGGAATCGGTTTGTTCTACTCCATCCGTACCCGCTTCGTACAGGTCCGCTGCTTCGGCGAAGGCCTGAAAAGAGTATTCGGCAACTTCAAATTCAAAGGCGAGAAGCATGAATCCGGCATGAGCTCCTTCCAGGCACTTGCCGCAGCCGTTGCGGCGCAGGTCGGCACGGGCAATATCGTCGGTGCTTCCGGCGCCATCCTGACCGGCGGTCCCGGCGCAATCTTCTGGATGTGGATCATCGCCTTCTTCGGTATGGCCACTATTTACGCAGAGGCGACGCTGGCCATCCAGACCCGTACCAAGGACGGTGACGGCGCTTTCAAGGGCGGTCCCGTTTATTACATCACGAAAGCCTTTACGGGCAAATTCGGCAAGTTCCTGGCCACCCTGTTCGCGGTTGCAGCCATCCTCGGCCTTGGCTTCATGGGCTGCATGGTCCAGACGAACTCCATCGGCTCCACAATGGAAAATGCTTTCGGTATCCCTTCCTGGGTGGTTGGCCTGATCCTGGTTGCGGTCTGTGCCTTCGTGTTCCTCGGCGGCACCAAGCGCCTCGCTTCCGTCGTGGAAAAGCTGGTACCTATCATGGCCTGCCTGTTCCTGCTGGGCGGCCTCATCGTTCTCGGTGCGCGTATCTCCTACATCCCCTCCACCTTCGGTATGATCTTCAAATATGCCTTCCAGCCGCAGGCGATCATCGGCGGCAGCATCGGCTGGGCAATCAAAACGGCTGTTTCCCAGGGTGCCAAGCGCGGCCTGTTCTCCAATGAAGCCGGTATGGGTTCCACGCCTCACGCGCATGCACAGGCGTTGGTCGATCATCCTCACGAGCAGGGCGTAGCCGCCATGATCGGTGTGTTCCTGGATACCTTCATCGTCCTGACGCTGAACGCCCTGGTCATCATTTCCACGCTGTACACCAAGGACGGCATCCTTGCCTCCGGTGTGATCCCCGAAAATATCGGCAAAGCCAATCTGGCCCAGACGGCCTTCGGTACGGTCTTCGGCGAAAAATTTGGTGCCATCTTCGTTGCCGTCTGCCTGCTCTTCTTCGCCTTTTCTACAGTCCTCGGCTGGAACCTGTTCGGAAAGATCAACGCGGTATTCCTTTTCGGACGCAAAAATCCGAAGCTCGCTACTACGATCTACAGTCTGATCTGCCTGATTTTCGTTTTCCTCGGTACGGTCACCGGCAATGATCTGGTCTGGGAAATGCAGGATATGTTCAACAACCTGATGGTGGTCCCGAACGGCCTCGCCTTGCTCGTACTGAGCGGTATCGTCGTGAAATCCTTCAATACCAGAGGCACGAAGATCCTGTAAATCCGTCGAATACAGTTCCGGAATGATCCGATCATCCGGCCGAAACATATGAAAGGGGCTGTAAAAATACGCCTCTGAAATGAGCAGCTCCCGGATTTCAGCAATGGAATCCGGGAGCTGCTCATCTTTAATTGTGGATAATTCAGAAATCTGCCGTTTTGAGTGCACATAAACAGACCTGTGGATAATCAGGCCGTCCAACGGTACTCGATTGTCAGATTGCTATGCGGACATCTGCGTCTGTTTTCGCTTATTATCAAACTTATACAGATTGAAACCGATGGAAATCAGTGTGAACTCCAAAAGGACACTGTTTAAACCTCTTCGGAAGGCTCGTTTGTAGGACCGGTTCCATTTCATGCAGCCATAAGTTCCTTCGGCTTGAATGCTGCGATTCATGCAAAGCAGTGCTCCGTGAATGCTCTGAAGAACCGTATCCGGCATCCGCTACCGGATATTTCGGATATCGTCCGTAAAGCTTT